>DASRLB010000466.1:0-10294 GCA_035648695.1 Acidobacteriaceae bacterium
GTATTGAGGCTGGTTATAGCCACTCGATTGCGCTGTGCATGAATATTGCCGCTATCCAGACGGGGGAAAAGGTCACCTTCGACGACAAGACGCAGCAGGTGATGGCGGGAGGCAAAGTCTATGCGTAGATTGCTGCTGCTCGGCGCCCTGGTCGGCTTGATTATCCTTGTGGGAAGCGCCTTTGCCAGCGACACCGGCAAAGGCGTTAAGGTCGTCGCCGATGAGTCAAACCGTCGCGTCGACGTCACAATAGACGGCAAGCCCTTCACATCCTACATCTGGCCAACGTCGTTGAAGAAACCCGTGCTCTATCCGCTCGTCGACGATTCAGGAACGACGGTCACGCGCGGCTATCCTCTCGATCCGCGGCCCGGCGAGCGCATCGACCATCCCCACCACGCGGGCATGTGGTTCAACTACGGCAACGTCAACGGCTTCGATTTCTGGAACAACTCCGACGCCATCAAACCCGACGCGCAGCCGAAGATGGGCACCATCCACCAGGACAAAATCGTCTCCACCAAAAGCGGCGCCCACAGCGGAGAACTCGTCGTCACCTCCGTCTGGACGACCGGCGCCGGCAAGGACATCCTGAAGCAAACCACGAAGTACGTCTTCAGCCAGCGCAACGGCCAGCGCACCATCGACCAGACCATCACCCTCACCGCGCTCGACAAGGCCGTCTTCAACGACGACAAAGAGGGCCTTCTCGGAATGCGTGTCGCCCACTGGCTCGAATCGCCCGACGAAAAGGGCGGTATTTTCATGGACGCCAACGGCCACCCCACCAAGGTCGCCGCGTCCGACACCAAAGACGCAACCGGCGTCTACCTCACCAGCGAAGGCGTCAAGGGCGGAGCCGTCTGGTCCACCCGCGGCCGCTGGTGTACGCTCACCGGCAACACCGGCGCCCACACTTCCACCATCGCCATCATCGACCACCCCGGCAACCCCGGCTACCCCACCTACTGGCACGCCCGCGGATACGGCCTCTTCGCCGCCAACCCGCTCGGCCGCAGCATCTTCGACCCCAAACAGCCAGCCTTCAACTTCACCATCGAAAAGGGCCAGTCGGCAACGTTCCATTACCTCGTCGTCCTCTACTCACACGCCGCGGGCCCAGACGAGATCAACCGCGAAGCCGACGCCTTCGCGAAAACAAACTAAAGCATCGCCCACATACCTACAGCCATAAATATGTCATCCTGAGCATCGCGAGGGACCTGCTTCTGCCGTTGCCTGTTCTTCCTCTAAGCTCAAAACCTCTAAGCTCTAAGCGCGTTCCAACCCGAACTACCGCAACAGCGCGAGGACAACCACCCTCAATCCTCCTCCCTCGCTCCTCAACACAACCGCCGCGACCACGGGTGCCACATCAACTCCCTGTGCCGAAAATCATCGCCGAGTACCCCTTCACCCCACTGTCATCACCCCGAACCCGCTCAAAGCGCACACCATCCTTCGCATCCAGCGCCGGCCCATCGAGCTCCCACTGCCGCGACATTTTCTCCGGCAGCTTCAACCGCACCGCGTCCCCGCCTTTATTGACCACCGCCAGCATCGTCTCCGCGCCTTTCCTCCCCACATACCCCGTCACATTCGCTCGGGTATCGAGCACGCACGCCGCCACCCGCCAGCCCGCAAACTGTTGTGCGAACTGCATCCCGAAATACACCGGACGTGGCGCGGCCGCCGCCTTCACGCTGCTCTCGATCGGCGTATAGATCCCACTCCCTCCGCCGTGCAGGTTCACTCCCGCGAAGCCCGCACATGCCGCTCGCAGCATGTAGTCCGCCGCCCACAGCGCCGAAGCATACGCATTGCTGACGCCTTCCCGTCCACCGCCGAAACACGAGTTCCCCTCATCCATCCGGTATGGCGTTCCTCCAGCCTCAACGCTCGCAGCACGCGCGGCCGCAATCTGCGCGTCGAGCTCCGGATTTACCTTCCGAAGCAATCTTTCCGCGGTCATATGCGGATCGCTCGCCGGCCCCATCCCATAAAAGTGGCTCGTCAGCAACGCAGCATCGCCGCGCGTGCGGCGAGCGTATCCCATCACCCACGTATCGACCTTCCCATCCGTATCCGGCCCCGCGAATCGCGCATGAGGCACACGCCCGCGGATCGTCTTCACCCACGCTTCGTACTCGACCAGGTATTGGGGAAGGTCGTAATCCTTCGCGCGAAAAAACTGGTCCTCCGCGAAACCATCCACCTCGTTGCCGACGACGAACGCCGCCAGTCTGTCGCCGATAAGTTCCACAACAGCCGCCGCTTCATCCGCGGCCCGCGCAGCGCTGCCACAGGCAAAGTTCAGCCCGTAGATCAGCCGCCAATCCACGGCATCCAAAAATCCACGCAGATTACTCAGCGCCTTGCGCGTGATCGTCCCTCGCTTGTTGCGCTGCACCACCGGGTCGACCAGTGGCCACTCCCAGTAGTCCTCAATGCCGTGCCGCACGCCGCGCTGCTGTTTCGGATCGTCCAGGCCGACGCCTTCCCATGGCGTGATATTGCTCAAATGCCCACCCAGCCGTAGTACCCCGTGATGATTCAATCCGCGAAACGCGCTGACCAGCGGCGCATTCTGCGCAGAAAAAAACTCGGGGTTGTACAGTTGTCCCGACTCATAACTCAGGCCGGTAAAGTTTTCCGGCATCAGCCGAAAATCCGTCTTCGGCAGCGCCACGGCAACCGGAATTTCCGGCGTCCCCATCGCACTCCGCGAAGCAGTAAGCGCCACCGCGGCGGTCCCGCACAAAAATTCACGTCGATCCATCATCCCTCCGGCCAGACGAAAACAGTCTATCTCCGAAGCAAAGATAGACTGTTTTACCCGACGGAATTCTGGATCAACGCGGCAGCGGCTTCTCACCCGAAATCGTGAACTGGGCGGAAAGATCCGTCGCCTCACTCGGCTGCCCACCACCCAGCGCCAGCCCATACGTCCCGGCCCGCACCGCCCGCACACCCGCCGCATCCACAACACTCATCTGCCGGGCATCCAGCACAAACTTCACATGCCGCGTCTCCCCAGCCTTCAGATGCATCCGCGAAAAATCCTCCAACGCCAACTTCGGCGCGACGCCGTCCTTCGGCGGCACAAGATACAACTCCGCCACCTCGTCGCCATCGCGCGCACTCGCATTCTTCACATCCGCCTCGACGGTCAGGCTGTCACCCGCTGCAACACTCGCCGTCGAAAGCTTCATATGCGAATACACAAACTTCGAGTAGCTCAACCCAAACCCAAATCCAAACTCCGGCTTGCCATCGAGGTACCGATACGTCCGCCCCTTCATCGAGTAGTTATCAAATGCCGGAATCTGTTCCGTCGACGCATAGAACGTCACCGGCAACCTCCCCGCCGGATTGTTCTCACCCGCCAGCGTCCGCGCAATCGCCGTCCCGCCTTCTTCTCCCGGATACCACGCGTCGAGAATCGCCGCCGCATGTTCCATCGCCCACGGCGACGAAACATCGCTGCCATTCAGCAGCACCACGATCACCGGCTTACCGGTCGCGCCGACGGCCTTCAGCATCTCCTCCTGCGCCGCGGGCAGGTCGATCGACGTGCGATCGCCGCCGTCAAAGCCCTCGATGTGGATCGGCATCTCCTCGCCCTCAAGCTCAGGAGTCAACCCGACAAACGCCACAACCACATCGGCCCGCCGAGCAATCTCCACAGCCTCAGCGCGTTCGGCCTCAATATTCGGACGCCAGTCCAGCGTGATGCCCGCACCAAACAAGCGCGCCTTGTGCGCGTACTCCACACGGAAAGCATGTGGCTTGTTATCCGCAAAATGCACCGTAAACGGCTTCGTCCCGCTCGCGCGCGAATCCTTCGCCGCCTGCGCTTCGTTACTCACCTCCTTGTCGTCCACCCACACCCGCACCGACTCCGCGTCGTTACACGGATAGCAATGCGCCAGCGTAAAGCTGAACGTATAGTCGCCCGCAACCGGCACCGCGAGCGCGCCGCTCCAGCGCACGCTGAAGCCCTTCATGTCCGCCCCTTCAACCGGCGCAGCCGCGTTCCAATCGAAATTGATCTGCGGATCGACACGCGTCACAACCGGCGCACCAGAGAAATCCGCATTGCCAAAATACTCCGCACTCAAACCCTCGCGCTTCGTATCCATCGCGGGATGCAGCACAGTCCGCGGGACCGGCACAGCCGCTTCCGCGACATACGGCGCACCCTGCGCATACAGAATCGCGCTCTCGCCGAACAGCCGCTCCATCCCCAGCAGCGGCACCACGGGCTTCGACGGCACCGCGTTATAGTTGCCCTCGATCGCCGACAGCGCCGCCGCATTCGGCCCGATCACGGCAATCGTATGCACGCTTTTCGCCAGCGGCAGCACGCCATCGTTCTTCAGCAGCACCATCGACTCTTCCGAAACTCTGCGCGCCAGCATCCTGTGCTGCTCGGAATCATTCTGGCTGAACGGAATCTGCGCATACGGCACACTCGCCGGTGGATCGAACAGCCCCAGCCGCATCCGCGCCGTAAACAGCCGCGTCACCGACTGGTCAATCTCCGACTCCTTGATCAACCCATCCTTCACCGCATCGGTCAGCTTCGCATACTCTTTCCCGCAGCTCGTATCCGTCCCCGCCCGCACCGCGTCGACCGCGGCATGTTCCAGGTCCGGCGCGAACTTATGCCCGACGGCGATATCGGTAATGGCCGCGCAGTCGCTCGTCACGTATCCGTTGAACTTCCAGTCACCCCGCAGAATGTCGTGCAGCAGCATCGTATTCGCGCACGCCGGCTCTCCATCCAGCGAGTTGTACGCGCACATCGTGCTGCCCGCATATGCCTCCGTAATCGTCGCGCGGAACGCCGGCAGATACGTGTCCTCAAGGTCATGCGGACTCGCAATCACATTGACCGTATGCCTCGTACTCTCGGGCCCGGAATGCACGGCAAAATGCTTCGGCGTCGCAATCGTCTTGAAGAAGCGCGGGTCATCGCCCTGCAACCCGGTCACGAACGCCACACCCATCCGCGAAGTCAGATACGGGTCTTCGCCATACGTCTCCTGCCCGCGCCCCCAGCGCGGATCGCGAAAAATATTGATGTTCGGCGACCAGATGTCGAGCCCGAAATAAATGCTGTGATTGTCATGCCGCAGCGCATCGGAATTCTTCGCCCGCGCCTCCGTCGAAATCACCGTCGCCGTCTCATGCATCAGCGGAGTGTCCCACGTCGCCGCCAGCCCGATCGCCTGCGGAAACACCGTCGCATAACCCGACCGCGCAATCCCGTGCAGCCCCTCGCTCCACCAGTCGTACTCCGGAATATCGAGCCGCGGAATCGCAACCGCGTGGTTCTGCATCTGCGACACTTTTTCCGGCAGCGTCATCTTCGCAACCAGCGCCGCTGCGCGTTGCCGCGGCGTCTGCGTTTGCGCGTGCATGACAACCGCGAAGCTGAGCGAAACCAGGACTGTCGCGCAGCACAGGCTGCGCAGGAAAAAAGTATTCATGACTCTCCTCGTACCACCGAATCGTAACTCATCTCGATCTGAATATTTCGACCGGCGAAATATTTATACACGTCGCGAACTTTATGTCGTCAACTCTCTATCTGTCAAGGAATGTAGACGCGTTTTACGAGTTGGCAGCCGACTGTCGAATAGTGCGGTCTTTACGGTTCCGAATCGTCTTGCCATTCGCGGTCGTCGGCTGCGAACGGTTATACCCGGAGTGCCGTTGCAGCACCAGCGCCGCCGCTCCGCGCAACCGGGCCAGTTCCGCATCGCTCGTCACCGCGATTCGAGGCGCCGTGCCAGCCAGCATGTTCCCGGCAAGTTCCGCCTCAATCAGCGGCCCAAACCGTTCCCACGAAGAAGTAAGCCCGCCCGTCAGCAAAATCAAATCCGGCGAAAGCGCAGCCGTAATAATCAGCAGGCCTTTGCCAAGATAAGCGGCCTGCCGGCTCAGTGCTTTAATCGCATGGACATCGCCATCCTCCGCCATATTCAGCAGCTCGATAATCGTCGGCCGCGGCCCGTCCGGCTGCAACTCCGTGTAATACCCAAGCGCCGCGCGCGACGACGCATAAACCTCCCAGCACCCATACCGCCCGCACCCGCACCGCGGTCCTGAAGGATCGATCGGCACATGCCCAAACTCTCCAGCCAGCCCCGACCGTCCCGTAACCAGTTGCCCATTTGCCAGAATCGCCGCGCCAACGCCCTCTGAAATCGTAATCAGCACGGCATTCCTCACGCCATCCATGCGCCCAAACCAAAGCTCCGAAAGAAGGCACGCATTCGCGGCGTTGTCCATTTCCACTTGCAGGGGAATCCGTTTCTCGATCGCCGCCTTCATGTCATACAACGACCATGGAAGGTTCGGCGCCAGAATCAATCGCTGCGAAATAGGATCGACGCGCCCCGGCAAACTGATGCCGATGCCCTCGAAAGATTTGTCCGGATGCGCCGCCATCATCCGCTGCATTCCGGAAATAATATTGCCCACGCCGCGCTCCGGGTCCGACACCAGCGGCAGCGCCTCGCGCGAAAGAAATCGCCCATTCAAATCCACCACCGCGATCACCGCCTGGTGTGGTCGGATGTCGGCGACAGTGATCACCATGTCCGAGTTAAGCGACAGCAAAGTAGGCCGCCGCCCGCGCGGCCGCCGCGCCGCCGCGCCCTCCACAATCCATTTCTCATTCAGCAATTGTTCGACGATCGAAGAGATCGTGCTCGGCTGCAACCCCGAGAGCCGCGACAGGTCCGCGCGCGATATCGGCTGCTTGGTGCGGATCAACTCCAGCACCACGTCGCGGTTGATGTCGCGCGCCACTTCACTCGACGCCAGCTCCGCATACGCCAGGTCGATCCGCTGAATGCCCTGCGTCCTTCGTCTTCTGTTTCCAATTACTTTTGGCATAGGGTCTTTCTATTGGTTGACGCCACTTGCAAGCTGCCCGCCGTCCACGACCAGGATTTGTCCCGTTGTGAAAGAAGCCGCGTCGGAACAAAGATATACCGCGGCGCCCACAATCTCCTCCACTTGCCCAAATCTCCCCATCGGCGTGCGCACCAGCAACTCATGCCCGCGCGCCGATTCCAACAGTTCGTGGTTCAACGCGGTAGGAAAAATCCCCGGCGCAATCGCGTTCACCCGCACGCCGCGCTGCGCCCATTCCACCGCCAGCGATTGCGTCAGCGAGCCGACCGCGGCCTTGCTCGCGCCATACGCCGCCACCTCGTGAAAAGCCACAAACGTGGCCATCGACGCCACATTCAGGATGCACCCTTGTCCGCGTTCCAGCATCGTGCTGCCGAATATCTGACACGCGCGCAGCGTCCCCGTCAGGTTCACATCCATAATCGAGTCCCAAATCTCTTCCGTACATTCCAGCGTCGGAATGCGCCGCGTCGTGCCCGCCGAGTTGACCAGAATATCCACTTTGCCGAACTCCGCCAGCACCGCATCGCGAAGCCGCACCAGTGTCGCGCGATCGGTCACGTCCGACGCGATCCGCAGCGTGCGTCTTCCCAAAGCTTCGATCTCCGCGGCCACCGAATCGACCCCACACTGGGCCCGCGATGTGGCCACTACATCGGCGCCGGCCGCGGCAAGGCCGAGCGCAAGTGCATGCCCGATTCCGAGCGTGCCGCCTGACACCACGGCAGTCTTTCCAGTCAACGACAAGTCCACCCAGGCGATCCAGTCAACGAAGCAGTTTTCACATTCGCAGGAATTTTGGATTACGTTGCAAAATATATTTATTACATGATTTACTTGGACTGTCCAATCCAGCCAACGGCGCAGATCGGAAAAATCACGTTTTCTATGCGATTTCTGGCAAAAGTCTAACAACTCCAAGATCTCACTGCCCTCCCGACAAGATGCCTGTCCGGCAATGTAAATCGAAGTCCAGGGAAATTATCCATATACCCAACATAATCCAACTGAATTTCACAGATACAGCCGGCTCCCTGCTACCAATCGGTCAACGTGCCATCCAGCTTTCGCGCCACAGGCAGATACGCGCGCTGATAAGGAAATCTTGCAGCCAGCGTTTCGTCGATATCCACGCCCAATCCCGGCGCATCGCCCGGATGCATATACCCCGCCTCGAACGCATAATTGTGCGGAAAAACTTCATCGGTCAGCGCCGTATGCGGCATGTGTTCCTGAATGCCAAAATTGTGTACGGCCAGCCCAAAATGCAGCGCCGCCGCCATCGTCACCGGGGACAGGTCCGTAGCCCCATGGCACCCGGTCCGCACCTGGTACAGCGCCGCAAAATCCGCCGCTTTTTTCAAGTGCGTCAACCCGCCGCCATGCACCACCGTCATCCGCAAATAGTCGATCCACTGGTTCCGAATCAAATCATGCGAATCCCAAATGCTGTTGAACACCTCGCCCGTCGCAATCGGCGTCGTCGTATGTTCGCGGATCAGCTTGAACCCTTCCTGCAACTCCGCCGGCACTGGGTCTTCCATCCAGAAAAGATGGTACGGCTCCAGCGACTTCCCCAGCCGCGCCGCTTCGATCGGCGTCAGCCGGTGATGCACGTCATGCAGTAGATGCAGATCCTCGCCGACCGTCTTCCGCAACTCCTCAAACAACTGCGGCGCAAAATTCAGGTACCGCTCCGTCGACCACAAACTCTCGCTCGGCAGCCCGCGCTCCGCCGGCTCATACGGCTTGCCGCCCTTGGGCACGCCATAACTCGACGCGACCCCCGGCACACCCGCCTGCGCCCGCACCGCCAGATACCCCATGTCCATATGCTTCTGCACCGAGTCCACAGCCTCGGCAATATCGCCGCCGTTGGCATGCGCATACACCAGCACGCCCTGGCGGCTCTTGCCTCCCAGCAGGTTGTAAACAGGAGTATTCAGCGCCTTGCCCTTGATGTCCCACAGCGCCACATCCACCGCGGCAATCGCGGACATCGTCACCGGCCCACGCCGCCAATAAGCGCCGCGATACAGGTACTGCCACATGTCCTCAATCTGCGCCGGATCGCGCCCGATGAGGCAGGGGACCACATGCTCCGAAAGATAACTCGCAACGGCAAGCTCGCGTCCATTCAGCGTCGCATCGCCCAGGCCATAGATGCCTTCGTCCGTCTCAATCTTCAGCGTCACAAAATTGCGGTCCGGCGAGCACACGATCAGGCGCGCATTCGTAATCTTCATAATTATTTTCTCGTTGCATCCAGTGGCGTCACTTCAAGATAGTCCACCGGCGCCGCTTCTCCGCCGTTTGGGGAAGAGTCCGGCGTCCCGCGCAGCACAATCGTATCGCCGGTATGCAGTTCAATTTCAGGCAGCGTAAATCGCGTACTCGTGCTTCCATCCAGCCTGCGATCGACCACCGCCGGAGGCAGCGTAGCATCCGCCTTCCACTCCGCAACAGACTTGCCATTCACCATCAGCGCATACGTTGAAACCCCGGTCCGCAGATCGAAGTACTGCACCGCAATGCTGTATTTTCCACCCGCCCCCGCGACCCGCATCGTCAGCGTACACGAGCTCCGTTTGCACACCACGGCCTGACCTCCCGACGCCGTCTCCCACGGCGTCGCCGCAACAACCGTGTATCCATCCGCAACCATCGACTCCGCCTCCACCCGATACGGATCGTGCCCAACGCGATGCAGCGCATCGTCAATCCCCGAAATCTTCTGAAACCACTGATCGACCGCATCGCGCCAAACATCCGCATGTCCCGCCTGATACTCAAACAACTCCAGCACCCGCTGGTACCGCTCCGCATCGACCAGCCCCTCCAACGTGCGCCACCGTGGAGCATAGGTCGCCGCCGTCGCCGCGCCCTCGTAATGCGTGTCGTACACATGCTGCACCACCGTCTTGCCCGAGTGCAGCACATACGAATACGGCACATGATGCATAAACAGCAGCAATTCATCCGGGCAAGTCTTCAGCGACTCATACCT
Organism: Acidobacteriaceae bacterium; assembly: GCA_035648695.1. GTDB lineage: Bacteria > Acidobacteriota > Terriglobia > Terriglobales > Acidobacteriaceae > Granulicella. The sequence goes on from DASRLB010000466.1 coordinate 9,938, forward strand.
CGCAGCAAGCTCCGGCGGATACTGCCCGATATACCCCGTCCCCGTCGCCACCGTGCGGTCCATTCCGATCCCCTCATGGTCCGCGCGAATCCACTGCCCCCAACCATTCCGTTCGGCGCTCTCAATCCCCGGCCCATAATGCACGCCGATAATGTCCGTCAGCCCACCAACTCCCAGCGGCCCCGTGTACTCCTCATACGCATGATACGAACCAAGCTGCAACGCATCGACAGTCTGTACGACCTTCGCATCATTACCAAACGTCAACCGCGTCCACTCATCGACAATCTGCTCCGAGCTCAAATCCGGATTCCAAGCCAGCCTCCCAAACCCATACAAATTCGCCAGCGCCATCGG
>DASRLB010000467.1:0-5101 GCA_035648695.1 Acidobacteriaceae bacterium
ATTGTACTCGGAATGGCGGGCGATTGCTGCAGGGGCAGGTTCAGCGTTTGAGTGTGGCTTCCCAATTCGTCACGATGGTGATGGGAGTCTTCGCGCCCTGGTCGAGCGGCGGCGATCCAGCAGCGTGGTATCCGGAAGAAGCGTGGAACCAAGCTGATCCAGGCGGCGCTGTACCATTGCGTCAAGCCTCCCTCGGCTCGCTCGGTGTAGGCGATCGCCCATGCCGCCCCTTCCCGATAGGCGCGAGGATTTCGTACGGGCCAAGCTTATCGCCCACCGTTAGTGCATGTGAGTGAATCAGTTAAGTTTAACCGAATGGGAAGCGGTTTGTGCCTGATGACGGCGCATCCGGAAGCTGACTTTCGAGGACGGCTTGGCCCAATTTTCTAAATCCACTCGAGAATCACGAGCGCTAGCGGGTGGCTTAAATTCCAGAATTGCTGCTACCGCGGGCGAGCACCTCGGATGCCTTACTAAAAATGAGCAACTGGGACCACCCAGACGCAAACCAGTGGAACTCGTGCATGAATCGCTGACCAAATGATGCCGATTTTCAACCCGGACTCGATACCGGAGATTTTGATACTACCTTCTTTTCTGTATGTTAGCGATGGGAACTCGGCGTGCTTTAGTGCTACAGGAGAAAGGGATGCTCAAATGGAAACTAAGACTGCGGTTTTTGAGGAACCACGTCGGGAGACTGCGGCGCCCTCTCGCGAGGCGCATTGGAGCGCCGTTTCATCGGGGGTCGCTTGGGGTGCGGTCATCGGCGGCGCATTTGTGGCCGCGGCGCTCTCGCTCATCTTGCTCGCTCTAGGCGCAGGACTGGGATTGTCCTCCGTTTCGCCTTGGTCCAACGCCGGTGCTTCCGCCGCGACGCTGGGCACGGTGGCAATCGCGTGGTTACTCCTGACCGAGATCGTCGCTTCGGCGATGGGCGGATATCTCACCGGGCGATTACGAATCAAGTGGGCGGTCCTGCACACAGATGAGGTCTATTTTTCGTGATACGGCGAATGGCTTCCTCTCCTGGGCGGTCGCACTCGTGATCACCGCGACGTTCCTTGCGTCCGCCGCGGCCACCATGGCCGGCGGTGCAGTGCGAGGCACGGCGGAGGCTGCCGGCACCGCGATGATCGCGGACCCCAATGCCTACTTTGTCGACACGCTGTTTCGCGCGGACCGGCAGCCCGTGGACCAGAGCGTTGCGCAGATGAGCGCGGCACAAGCCGAGGCAGCGCGCACGTTCGGCCATGCACTTTTGCAGGGCGAGATTACCGCGGCGGACAGAACGGCGTTGGCGAGACTGGTCGCCGCACGGACCGGCATGAGCCTACCCGAGGCAGAACAACGCGTGTCCGACGTACTGACTGCCGCTCGACAAGCGGCGGATACGGCTCGAAAAACGACGGCGCGTTTACTCTTATGGTCGTTTTTAGCGCTCATGATGGGCGCATTTAGCGCGAGCTACGCCGCAACCATCGGCGGGCGGCAACGCGATCACGTCAAGCTCGTCTAACCAGGAAAACGACTCTTTCAGGAGAATCACACCATGCGCTCCGCACTACTCTATTTCATCGGAATACCCATTCCCCTCATTATCTTGATCGCCCTTTTCACGGGGCACTGCTAGTTTTCGCAGGTAACGGTCTAGTCGAAGGATGAAACCGGATGTTACTCTACTGGGAACCCGCCGCCAGCCATACCTGTCGAGCCAAAGACTCGGTCCCCCACCTTGAACCTCGTAACGTCTTTACCGGCTCCCACCACCGCTCCGGCCAACTCGGTACCGAGGATGCGTTCTTTCCAAGGCTTTCCGATTCCGAACATGAGTTTCGCCATCGGCAGCATGGACTTGGTAACGAAAGTAAAATTGCGCATGTTGCAATCCCCGGTCGACACGGTGGCTGTGTGTACTCGAATCAGGACTTCGTTGTCTTTGGGAGCAGGCTTGTCCACCTCCTTGAACCGGAGGAGGTCTGGGGAGCCATACCGGGTATGCAGAGTCGCTTTCACATTTCTCGTTTCCGGGTTGCTGTCTGTACTGCATGTTACACGGAGTTCGTGTCCGCCGCTTGAGCGGCTGATTCTTGTCGCAGGCCTCCACCCCCCGAAAGGGCAAATGCTGCACCAAGCGCACCTCCCTTGCACCGTACGGGAACTGGATCTCGCATTCTTCTCGATAAGTCGCGTAGCGTTTACCGATCTTAGGCGCGGTGTGAAGCGGTTAGGTCCTGGATGACGGCGCATCCGGACACGACCAGGTTATGAGAGAAGGGACGATTACCCAAATTTCGCAGGGTAAGCTCAGTTGATCGCGATTCTCGAAGAATGAGTATCCAGGTCCACAAGCGGGCCGCCGGCACCGATTTGTCCTTTCAATCGGTGGCTTATCCCGTTGTTATCGAGATTGTCCTTGACCAGCCCTGTTACTCTGCCGGAATTGGATTGAGCATCGATCAGGTATCCACTTCGACTGGCAAGCTCAACCTCAATTGCACCTGAATCCGCAAGCGCGCGGATCGGTGCCGGGCTTATTTGGGAGATTCTAATTGCACCGGATTTCGTCTGCGCATGAACGGAGCCTGAAAGCTGGAAAGCGTCGATGCTGCCGGAAGTGTTGTTAGCGACGACAGCTCCTCTTGCATTGTCAATGCTAATGCTCCCGGAATGCGTTATCGAGTGAACCCCGCCCGAAACATCGCTGATCTCCGTTCGGCCCGATCTCGTTTCAGTTTCAGCCGTCCCGTGGATACCTAGCAGTTGAATGCCGCCTGATTGATTGCGAACGGAAACACGGCCAGTGCCGCGAATGACAATGGCTCCCGAATGACCTACCGCCTTGGCTTCCGTGACCACATTGCTGATCTCTGTTCGTCCGGACAACGTCTCCGTTTCGGCCGGTCCGTCAATGCCGTCGATTCGGATTCCTCCTGACCGCGTATGGGCATGCGCCTGGGTTGCGTGAGGTGTTTCGATCTCAATGTGCATAGTGATCCCTCTGAGCAACGCGGGGTCCTTCACGTATCCAACTCGAATGCGATTGCCAACCTGCTCGATGGGCGGGTTCTGTTCCAGCGCGCGGATATTGGCCTCCGCCAGACTAAGATCAAATCTGCCATAGAGAGGCTTGATGACGGCGCGCACCCGGACGGTTTCAGCAGAACCGGCGGTGATGACCATTCCCCCAGGGTCACTCCTCACATCGAGATCCACTGGCCCTGAAACAGACAGAGTTCGATCAAAAGAACCGGATTCAGAAGCCAGGGTAATGCAGGTTCCTAAAAGGAGCGCGATTGATGCGCGAAATATCAGGGTCAATTCGAGTACCGATCGATCATGATTCCAGTTTACCGTTGAATGCGGTCCCAGTAACTTCGCCTCTGCCACAACCCAAACGCGGAATGGTAGAGTTCGTCGTGCCCTCGGGCGGTAAGATCAGCGCCGTGGATCTCCGAGCGAAAGCGGACGGAACACTAACAACAATACCGGCGTTGACGAAGTAAACCGCACGTAGGAGATTGATTTAGAATGACTTAATAGCCGCAGAGCGGCTTGGCTCCTGAATCACGGCGCATCCTTCCATTACTTTTTCGAATTCGGGGTTTGGAGCCGAGTCGAGGTTCAGCAGAAGAGTAGTGGACGAGTAGCCGGAAAGCACAGAGTGGGTGTACGTCTAATGTACTTCGGGGCGGAGCCGATGTTCTTGCTCGCTGCGGCCAAGGACGGAATTCAACCACCGACGCCAGCCTTTTTCCGGCTGGACATGAGCGTGGCCGTTTCTCTTTTCTTTTTAGTTAGTTACGGCCCATCAGCGGACGTTTCTATGGAAGCCCGCTATGTCGGCCGCAATCCCTAAGCTATTGAATTTAAATGGTGGCCAGGGACGGAATCGAACCGCCGACGCCAGCCTTTTCAGGGCTAACATCCACAAGCGTTAACTTATTCAATCAACGTGCTTTAGGTGCCATGAAGGGGTCAAAAACAGGCCTCCAAGTGCAACCCATTGCAACCCATCGGCTCGTTTCGGATTGCTCCCAACAGCGATGGATTTTGAGACTCAATTACCATGGCTAGCTTTGCGAAATTTGTTCGGCCTGAAAAGCCGAAACCCGGTGTCGTCACCGCGCGCGACCTCGATATCGTTGAGGCGGTCTTGCGCTATCGTTTCTCCCCTACTTCGGAGTTAACCCGTTTAGTGGGCGGCCACGCAGATGTGAACGTGAAGCGACTGCGGAGGCTTTGGGAGTGGGGTTACGTCAATCGGTTCGCGTTTCCCGGCATCCGCGCTCACAGCGAATTTATTTACTACCTCGATAACACCAAGGCGCTAGATCTCTTGCAGCAGCACGGACGGATCGCCGAGCTTCACCCACAGATGGCGGAAGATGTGCGTTTGAACCGTGAAGCCGACTACGCTTGGGCGGCTGTGCACGGGCAGCTCATGAAGCTAGGTTTCCTGCAGCACAGCTTGATGATTTCGCGCCTGCACTTCATGCTGGAGATGGCCAGCCGGACGGCCAACCCGAAGGTTGAGTTTGCCGATTGGCGCCAGGGCGGAGAACTGCGCGGTCATAAAATCGACGTACCTGAAATGAAGTCTCATCGGATTGAAGGCAGTAATGAGTACGTCTGGACAGAACACGACAACCGAATGCAAAGACTCCCGGTAGAACCGGATGCGCTGTTCAGTCTGCGCTTTCCCGATGACCGCGTCTCCCACTTCTGCTACGAAGCAGACCGAGGCACCATGCCTATGGCCGACATGTTGAAAAAACTCCGCGCGTACTACCACTTCATTAAGCGCCAGCAGAAGCACAAGGAAGCTTTCGGCGTCCATCCGATCCGTGCCGTGCTCATCGAAACCACAGACGAGCCGCGCGCCCGCAAGTTGATGGAGTTGGTTCAGCACCCCGCAGTCATCGGTGAAGGAAAGCGCTCCGCGTTGTTTTGGTTTGCCATCCTCGGTGGACACCTGAAAACCGGCCATACGTGGACACTTCAAAACCGGCCAACGAAGTAGCGGAACTCAGGACAAGATCTGTTATACCTCGCGAAGTTTAATTCCGCAAACCTTTTCTGCTGGGATGGATATTTTCGA
>DASRLB010000468.1:0-12955 GCA_035648695.1 Acidobacteriaceae bacterium
GACTCCACCCGCCTCCACGCCCTCGCCGAAATCCTCAAACACCCCACCGCCTAGCGCAACCCCAACTTCGGGTGGCCCACATCTCGATTCTGAGATGTGGGCATCGCTCCATCACCCAACACTGGCAACTCAAAACTGGCAACCGGAAACTCGCAGCTCGAAACTCGTAGCTCGAAGCTGAATCGCCACCCATCCGCCAATCAGCCGCAAATATCCGCGCAACGGCCTATCTCGACCGGAGCGCGGCGCATTGGAGAGACCTCCTCCTGCCGTTGCTCGTTCCAGCCTTCGGACCCCGCACCAACCTGCGCACCTGCGCACGGCCCCGCAAAGTCGTACCATAGGCCTGAATGCCGAACATTTCCTGGAACGAAATCCGCCAGCGGTCCCTGACCTTCTCCAGGGACTGGTCGGCAGCCACGCGCGAGCAGGCGGACAAGCAGACATTCTGGAACGAGTTCTTCAACATCTTCGGAATTTCCCGGCGCGTCGTTGCCACGTTTGAAGAGCCTGTCCGCCGCATCTCCGGAAGCACCGGCTTCATCGACCTCTTCTGGCCGGGCAAGCTCCTGGTCGAGCACAAGACCGCCGGCCATTCGCTCGACACCGCGGAAAGTCAGGCCTTCGCCTACATCCACGACCTCATCAGTTCCGGTCGTCAGGACGAAGCGCCGCGCTACATCCTGCTCTCCGACTTCCGCCGCTTCGCCCTCTACGACCTCGATCCCGACCGCCAGGAAAACCTCGGTATCTTCCACGGCCTCCGCTACGACCGCATGGAGTTTCCGCTTTCCGAGCTGCATCGCAACATCGCCGCCTTCGCCTTCATCCCCGGCTACACCCTCCACCGCTTCACCGAGCAGGACCCCATCAACCTCAAGGCCGTCGCCATCATGACGGCCCTTCACGACACCCTCAAAGCCGGCGGCTATCGCGGCCACGATCTCGAACGCTTCCTCGTCCGCATCCTCTTTTGTCTCTTCGCCGAAGATACCGGCATCTTCGAGCCCAGTTCCTTTCAGCTCTATCTCGAAAACCGCACTAACCGCGACGGTTCCGACCTTGGCGCGCGTCTCGCGGAACTCTTCGAGGTCCTCGACTGCCCCGTCGACGATCGCCAGCGAAATCTGGATGAATCTCTCGCCGCTCTGCCCTACGTCGACGGCCAGCTTTTCACCGAGCGCCTGCGTTTCGCCGCTTTCAACGCCGACATGCGCAACGCTCTGCTCAGTTGCACCCGTTTCGACTGGTCGCGCATCTCACCCGCCATCTTCGGCGCACTCTTTCAGGAGGTCATGACCGCACCCGAACGCCGTCACATCGGCGCTCACTACACCTCCGAGCGCGACATCCTCAAAGTCATCCGCCCGCTGTTTCTCGACAGCCTCCGCGCTGAACTGAACGCGGCCATCTCAGACCGCTCCAACCGCCGCCGCAGCCGCCTCGACACTCTCCGCGACAAACTCACCACGCTCAAATTCCTCGACCCCGCCTGCGGCTGCGGAAACTTCCTCGTCATCGCCTACCGCGAACTCCGCCTGCTCGAACTCGATCTGCTGCGTCAGATTTATTCCCAGCAAGGCAGCCTCTCACTCGAAGAGGTCTATCGCCTGTCCCAGATCGACGTCGACCAGTTCTACGGCATCGAGATCGAAGAGTGGCCCGCCCGCATCGCCGAAGTCGCCCTCTGGCTCATGGACCACCAGATGAACATGCGCATCCATGAGGCCTTCGGTCAGCACTTCTTGCGCCTCCCTCTGCGCAACACCCCTCACATTCACCACGCCAATGCCCTGCCCATGGACTGGAACGATGTTCTGCCCGCCGCAGAGTGTTCGTATGTTCTAGGCAATCCACCCTTCGTCGGCGCGATGATGATGTCTGAGAGGCAACATCAGGAAGTCAAGCTAACGGCGCCCAACGTCAAGAACGTTGGAATACTCGATTATGTTTGTGCGTGGTACTTCAAAGCCGCTCATTACATAGAAGGATCGCGCATCGTCGTTGGTTTTGTTTCTACGAATTCCCTGAGTCAGGGCGAACAAGTCGGAATACTTTGGGGACACTTGTTCTCTGAGTACGAGGTCCAAATTGCCTTCGCCTACACAACCTTCACCTGGGAAAGCGAGGCTCGGGGAAAGGCACACGTTCATGTGGTGATTGTCGGCTTCGCGGCCTCGGAAATCGAACCCAAAATTCTCTACGAGAGCCATGAAGATGACGCTACTTCGACCAGGCAAGTCCGTAACATCAGCCCATATCTGGTCGAAGGCCCGAATCTCTGCGTCACGAACCGAAGTGTCCCGTACTGTGATTCACCGCCGATGAGATTCGGCAGCATGCCACGAGACGGAGGACACCTCATACTCTCGCAGGACGAGTACGACATTCTGATCTCTGAGGAACCAGATTCTAAGAAATTCGTCCGTCGCTACACCGGCGCTGACGATTTCTTGAATGGAGGAACTCGGTACTGCCTCTGGCTCAGGGACGCGGTGCCTTCGGAGTTGAAAAAATCGCCACGCATCATGGAGCGTTTGCGCGGCGTCAGAAGGTTCAGGCAACAAAGCAAGGCAGAATCTACCCGGAAAGCCGCTGACTTCCCGGGGATCTTTGTCCAACTCGCTCAACCAGCGAAAAAATATCTACTCGTCCCCAGAGTCTCGTCCGAACGCCGCAAATATATTCCCATGGCGTTCATGAGTTCAAAGGTCATCGCAAACGACCAGGTCCTCACCGTGGAAGGCGCATCCACGTATCACTTCGGAATCCTGACATCAGCCATGCACGTCGCCTGGGTCAAGCGTGTGGCCGGCCGCCTCAAATCTGACTTCCGCTATTCCAAAGACATCGTCTACAACAATTTTCCGTGGCCCATGAGTCTCACCGACACCCAGCACGCCACCGTCGAGCGCCTCGCCCAAGCCATCCTTGACGCCCGCGCTCTTTTCCCCGACTTTACCCTTGCGGACCTCTACGACCCAATCCTGATGCCGCCGAAGCTGCTCAAGGCGCACCAAGCCCTCGACCGCGCCGTAGACCGCCTCTACCGCCCCGAACCTTTCCCCGACGACCAGGCCCGCGTCGAACTCCTCTTCCAGCTTTACGAGCGGCTGACGGCCCCACTCCTACCCGCCACGCCCACCCGCCGCCGCTCCACCCGCCGAACATAAGCCGACGGTCCCTTGACACCTCATCTATAATAGAAACAGCAGCCCGGCCCCCGCCGGGCTATCGTACTTAACCGGCCAGCGACAAAACCGAGGTACGGACCTAACCTCAATCGATAAGGGACTTTACCCCAAATAGGGGGGGGGAGGGTAGCTCCAAAAATCGCGACCGTGCTAGACCAGATCATGCTCCCTTCCGCGCGCCCCTAACTTCCCGCAACTAACAGGTCTATGATGTGTCTAATCTAACGAGAGCCAGACCAGGACGAACTCTGTCAGGCTGGAATTCTCGCCTTGCCGTTCTCGCAACCCACAGAAGGGACGTGGGCAACGAAGAACGGCAGGTAGGTAAGAGGAATGACCATGACGCGATACCTTCGCAACATATTCCCATCCATCGCTTTGGCGGGCGCCCTCATCGCTTTCCCGCTTGCCGGCCAGGCTCAAAACGGCTATCCGGACAACGGCTACCCGCAGAACGGCTATCCGCAGGCCCAGAACGGCTATCCGCAAACCGTCAACGGCGGCGATCCGCAGGGCAACTATCCGCAGGATTCCGCTTATCCGCAGACGGTGAACGGCGACCAGCAAGGCGCGCCCATGGCCGACCAAGCGCCTCCTCCGATCCCACAATACGACCAGCCCGAATGCCCCGGCGACGGCTACATCTGGACGCCCGGCTACTGGGCCTACGATCCGAACTCCGGCTATAACTGGGTCGACGGCGCGTGGGTGCTTCCGCCCTACACCGACGCTCTCTGGACGCCCGGCTGGTGGGGTTACGGCGGTCCCGGCTACTTCTGGAACGCCGGCTACTGGGGCCCTGAAGTCGGCTACTACGGCGGCATCAACTACGGCTTCGGCTACTTCGGCGTAGGTTTCTACGGCGGATACTGGAACGGCGGCCACTTCTGGTACAACCGCGCTTACGGCCACTTTGGCGGCGGCTTCCGTGGCAACTTCTATAACCGGACGTACGCCGGCTTCAACGGACGCCCCGGTGGCCGCTCGTTCAATAGCCACCCCCCGTCGCAGTTCGCCCACGCCGGCAGCTTCAACCACGGCTCGACCATAACGGCGAACCGCAGCTTCGAAGCCAACCGCGGAAACGGCTCGGGCCGTCAGTCCTCGGGTAACAGCTTCGCTCGTCAACCCGGCTCGAACAACAGCTTTGCACGCCAGCAGGGCTTCGCCGGCAACCAGAACCGCAGCGCACAGAGCAACGCCTACAGCGGCAATCGCTACGGCGCTCCCGCAACCTCTGGGCGCAGCTACTCCGCCCCCGCGCAGAGCCACTACTCCGCTCCGAGCGGCGGTGGAGGCGGTCACTACTCCGCACCCAGCGGCGGTGGAGGCGGTCACTACTCCGCCCCCAGCGGCGGTGGCGGCGGTGGACACGCAGGCGGCGGCGGTGGTGGTGGTTCGCACGGTGGTGGCGGCGGACGTCGCTAACCACAAGACCAACAACACGAGGGGCTGAGGACAACTTCCTCAGCCCTTTTTCTTTGTTGCTTCAGCGCGCCAATTCAACAACCATCTCCGCAATCCGTTGCAACGCCCCCGGATGCGCCAACCCCCGCGCCTTAGCACCCATCTCCGCAAGCACCGGATGATCCAACAACAGTCTGCTCAACTCCCCGAGCAACCTCTCCGGCGTCACATCGGCCTGTAGCATCATCACCGCCGCTCCGGCCCCGGCAAACACCTCCGCGTTCTTCCGCTGATGATCGTCCGCCGCCGCGGCAAACGGGACCAGCAGCGACGGCTTGCCCGCCGCCGCCAGCTCCGCAACCGTGCTCCCCGACCGCGCCAGCACCAGATCCGCGGCCGCATACTGCGCGGGCATATCGGTAAGAAAAGCCTCCACCGACCACCGCGCCGGGGCCGCTCCACTCGCCGCGAACGCAGTCCGCGTCGCCTCAAGTTGCCGCGCCCCGGCCTGGTGCATAATCGACAACCCCGCCACCGCCTCCAGCAGGCGCGCCACGATCAACGGCATGGTCTCGTTGAAAATTCTCGCTCCCTGGCTCCCCGCCGTCACCAGCAGCCGCGGCGGCGCACCTTCCGGTCGCGGCTCAATATCAAAGATCTCCTGCCGCACTGGAACACCGGTCACGACCGCATTGCGAAAGTAGCGTGTCGTCTGCGCGAAGTTCACCGCCGCCGCATTCACCCGTTTCCCAACCAGGCGATTCGCCAATCCCGGCACCGCATTCGGCTCATACGCCAGCGTTGGGACGCGCAGCAACACCGCCGCAAACATCGCGGGGCCACTCGCGTATCCACCGACGCCAACGACCGCCTGCGGGCGAAACTCGCGCAGCAATCGCACACACTGCCTGATGCCGAGCGGCAGATCGAGCATCGTCCGCGCCCGCGTCGTCAGGCCCACATTCTTCAGTTGTCCCGACCGCACCAGCTCCAGCGGAAACCCCGCCTCCGGCACCAGCCTGGTTTCGATCCCCCGCGCCGTCCCCACAAAGCGCACCTCCGCGCCATGCCGGTCGCGCAGCTCCCGGCCAATCGCCAGCGCCGGAACCACATGCCCGCCAGTCCCCCCACCGGCAATCAAAACCCGCAGCGGCGCTTTTGTTTTATTCACTATTCACTACCCGCAATGCACTGCTCTCACTCGATCTCGCGCGTCATGTTCAGCAGCACGCCCATGCTGGCCAGCGTGATGAAAACGCTCGTCCCGCCGGACGAAATAAGTGGCAGCGGAATCCCCTTCGTCGGCACCAGCGCAATCACCACGCTCATATTGAAGAATGCCTGCCCCAGGATCGCCGTCGTCAATCCAAACGCCAGAAAACGCGCAAACGGATCGGTCGAAAGGAACGCCGCGCGCAGCCCGCGATAACCCAACACGCAGAACAGCGCGATCACGCATATCGCGCCGATCAGCCCAAGCTCCTCGCAGATATTCGCGAAGATGAAGTCGGTGTGCGGCTCCGGCAAGTAAAAAAGCTTCTGCCGCCCTTCCATCAATCCGAGTCCGCGAATGCCTCCCGTGCTGACCGCGATCAGCGACTGCATAATATGAAAGCCCGCGCCCCTGGGATCGGCCTCGGGATTCAGGAAAGCCTTCAGGCGCGCCAGGCGAAACGCCACATGAAACAGCATGTAATACATCAACGGCGAAGCAGCCGCGATCGCCACAAAGAACCACTTCACCTGCATCCCCGCCAGGTAAAGCATCGCGAAGACCGCCGCCGCGCACACCAGCGCCGTCCCCAGGTCGGGCTCTTTCAGAATCAGCGCGATGAACACCAGCGGCGGCAGCACCGCGCACAGGATCGTTCCTTTGAAGTCATCCATCGCATGAATGCGCGTTTGCAGAAACCACGCCAGGAACAGCACGATCACCGGCTTCGCCAGTTCCGACGGCTCCAGCGTCATGCCGGCCAGACGAATCCAGCGGTGCGCACCGTTGGTCCCGCCCATCACAAACACGCCCATCAGCAGCAGGCCCGTCACGGCCATCAATGGAAAAATCAGCTTCGGGTTGTTGTACTTGCGATAGTCCACGCGCATCAGCACGAACAGCGCGATCATGCCCAGCACGACGAACACCGCCTGCTTGTCCACGAACGCATAGGGCGACCCCTCCGTCGCCTGCGCCATCACCGCCGACGCGGAGAACACCATCACCAGCCCAAACAACGCCAGCAACAGCACCGTCCCGAAGAGCCACTTATCGACACCAACCCGCTTCGCCATCTCTACCCGCTAACCGAATTCCAAACGTTCGCGGATATGCGCCTACAGCCCACGCACCAGCTCTTTGAACACCCGTCCACGATGTTCATAGTTCTCAAACTGGTCGAAGCTCGCACACGCCGGAGCCAGCAACACCGTGTCGCCCGCGACCGCCGTCCGCCGCGCCAGCGCAACCGCCCGCTCCATCGTTTCCGCTCTCTCTATCTTCACGACATCCGCGAGCTGGCGCTCAATCTTTTCTGCGGCTGAACCAATGGTGATAACCACCTTCACCCGCTCGCGCAGCAGCGGCCCCATCGCGGCGTAGTCCGAATCCTTGTCCTTGCCGCCCAGGATCAGGTAAATTCCCCCCGCAAACGACTCCACCGCCTTCACCGTTGCATCCACGTTGGTCGCCTTGGAGTCGTTGAAATACCGCACGCCATCCAGCTCCCGCACAAACTCCAGCCGATGCTCGACCGCATGAAACGCCGCCACCGCCGCGCGAATCACCGCGGTCGAAACCCCCGCCAGCCGCGCCGCGCAAACCGCTGCCAGCACATTCTCGACATTGTGCGCGCCTGCCAGCGGAATCTCCGCGACCGGCATCACTGGCTCCGGCTTCCCACCTTCGTGCTCCAGAAAAAAGATGCTCTCCCCATGCACGAACGCTCCCTGCTTCACCTGCCGGCGCGGGCTGAACCAGTAAATCTGCGCCTTGGTGTTGGCCGCGACCATCTGCGTCGGCTTGTCTTCCGCGTTCAGCACCAGAAAATCTTCCGGCCCCTGCCGCTCGGTAATCCGCGCCTTCGTCGCCGCATACGCCTCAAAACTTCCATGCCGGTCCAGGTGGTCGGGCGTAATGTTCAACACCACCGCAATACGCGGCTTGAACTCCACAGTTGTCTCCAACTGAAAGCTCGAAACTTCGAGCACACTCCAACTCGACGATGAACTTTCGGCCACCATCTCCGTAACCGGCCGCCCAATATTTCCGCCGACCAACGTAGCCCGCCCGTCCCCCTTAAAAATCTCCCCCATCAGCGCAGTCGTCGTCGTCTTCCCATTAGACCCCGTAATCGCCACCACCTCGCCCTGCAAGAACCTCGTCCCCAATTCAAGCTCGCCAATGATCGGCATGCCCATCGCGCGAACTTGCTTCAACTCCGGCGTAGACATCGGCACCCCGGGGCTCACCACAATCAAATCCTGCCGCCGAAACGTGAGCAGCCCATGGCTCCCCGCCTCCACCACGATGCCCTGCGCAACCAGACCGGGCAGTTCCGCAATCAGTGTCGCCGGACGAGCATCGCTCACGGTCACCCGCGCCCCACGCTCTTTCAAGAAGCGCGCTGCCGCAAGGCCGCTCTTGCCCAAACCCACCACCAGCACGCGCTTGTTGTTCAGTTCCATCTACGCTCTATCCTCTACTCTCTATCCCCTGCCTTACCTCAGCTTCAACGTCGTCAACGCAAACAGCGCAAACACCAGCGCCAGAATCCAGAACCGCGCAATCACCTTCGACTCCGACCATCCACTCAACTCAAAATGATGGTGCAGCGGGGCCATCTTGAAAATCCGTTTCCCGCCGCGCAGCTTGTAACTGCCTACCTGCAAAATAACGCTGACCGCCTCAAGAATAAAAACTCCACCAATAAACGGCAGCAGCAATTCCTGTTTGATCACCACGGCAACCGTCGCAATCGCTCCGCCCAGCGCCAGCGAGCCGACGTCTCCCATAAAAATTTCCGCTGGATGTGCGTTGTACCAAAGGAAGCCGATACTCGCTCCCACCATCGCCCCGCAAAAAATCGTAAGCTCGCTCACCATCGGCATGCGCTGCAGTTCGAGATAGTCTGAAAACACCGCGTGCCCGCTCACATACGTCAGCATCGTCAACGCGCCGGCGGCGATAATTGTGCATCCGATGGCGAGGCCATCGAGCCCGTCCGTCAAGTTCACGGCGTTGCTTGAAAACGTGATGACCAGCATCACAAAAATTACGAACGGCACCACCACCAGCCAGTGCATGTGCGGGATGTGGCCGAGCCACTCCCAGATAAGGTCCGGTCGATACTTCTTCGCGAAAGGCACCATCAGCCGCGTCGAATACTCGCCCTGCCCACGCAGCAACACCAGCGCAACCGCCACCGCGGCGCTGACGAAAAACTGCAACGCCAGCTTCTGTATCGATGTCAGGCCCAGGTTCCGCTTATGCAGCACCTTGATGTAATCGTCCGCGAACCCGATCGCCCCAAACGCCAGCGTCGATCCCATCACCAGCCACACAAATGGGTTCGAGAGGTCGCTCCACAACAGTGTCGGAACGAAGATCGAAATGCAGATCAGCACACCGCCCATGGTCGGCGTGCCGCCCTTTTTCCGATGACTCTCCGGGCCCTCTTCGCGGATGAACTGCCCTATCTGAAACTGCCGGAAGCGCTCGATCACAAACGGCCCAATCAGCAACCCGATGAGTAACGCCGTAAAGCTCGCAAACACGCAGCGAAACGTCACGTACCGGAAGATCCGGAACGGAGGGAAATACGGAAACAATTTTTGGTACAGCAGCCAATAAAGCAACGATCTCCCTCACAGCGTCAAGCCCATCTTATCTCTCCAGCCCTTCTTACAATCCCAGTTGGAAACTCGTAGCTCGTGGCTCGAAGCTCGCAACTGGAAATAAAACCCTCTCACTCTGCCAGAGCCTCCAGCGCCCGCTCCAGCCTCACACCCCGCGAAGCCTTCAGCAACACCACATCACCCTCGCGCAAATTTTCACGCATCCATTCGCCCGCAGCTTCAGGCGTCTCCACAAACTCCGCCAGCACGTCGCCCGAGCGCGCCGCGTCTGCCAGCGCCTTCGCCAGCCCGCGCACCCCAATCACCACATCCACACCTGCGCGCGCCATCGCCTCGCCGCTCTGTGCATGAAGCGCCGCGCCCTCCGGACCAAGCTCCAGCATCTCTCCCGCGACCACGATCCGCCGCTTCGCCGCAGCCCCCATCAACGCCACCACCATCGCATCCAGCGCCTTCGGATTCGAGTTGTACGAGTCGTTCACAATTCGCGCGCCATGGAACTCGATCATTTCGCCGCGCTTCGCCGACGGCCGCATCTCCTCCACCGCCGCGCAGCAAACCGCAAGCTCCATGCCGCTGCGCAACCCAACCGCAACCGCCGCCAGCGCATTCGACACGTTGTGCCGCCCCATCAGTCGCAGATGAACATCGTTTCTCTCGCCGCCCGCAACCACCGTAAACCGGGATCCATCCAGCCCAGCCTCGACTACATTCTCCGCGCGGACAGCCACACCATCGCGCAGCCCGTACAGCACCGCGCGCTCGCCCATGCCTCGCCCGAACGCCGCAACGCGCTCATCATCGCCGTTCAAAAATGCCACACCATCCGCAGGCAGCGCCTCCACCAACTCATACTTCGCGCGAGCGATCCCGTCGATGGCGTCCGCAAAAAACTCCAGATGCACCGCCGCGACATTCGACACCACCGCCCAGTCCGGTTCTGCGACCTTCGCCAGCGCGCGAATCTCGCCCGCGTGGTTCATCCCCATCTCGATCACCGCAACCTCGTGCTCGCGCTCCAGCCGCAGCAATTGCAGTGGCAGACCAAAGTGATTATTGAAATTCCCTTCACTCTTCAACACGCGAAACTTCGCACTCAGAACCTGCGCCACGCACTCCTTGGTCGTCGTCTTCCCCGCCGACCCGGTGACGCCGATCACCCGCCCGCCCCACTCGCGACGCACGCGATTCGCCAGCTTCTGCATCGCGCCAAGAACACAGTCGTCGCACTCATCGGGGACCCGCAGCAGCCTGCATTCATCGAAGTCCGCCGGCGCCAGCCAGCGCATGCTTACGACCGCCGCCACCGCTCCATTGGCAATCGCAGCCTCAACATAATCGTGCCCATCGACGCGGTCGCCCTTCACCGCGAAGAACAACTCCCCCGCGCCCACCGTGCGCGAATCGATCGAGTACCCAACCGCCTCTTTCGCCGAATCGAAATCTCCCTCAGCATGAATCCAATCCGCAATCTGCCCCAGCGTCAACGTCACTGCTTCACCTCATTCGCGATCTCTCGTAGGATGCGTGAGGCTTCTTCCACATCGTCGAAGTGCACCGCGCCGTCGGCAAAAATCTGTTCCTTCTCATGCCCCTTGCCTGCGAGCAGCACAATATCCCCGGGCCTCGCCGCGCGAATCGCAACCTCAATCGCCGCCCTCCGATCTTCTTCGACGACAAACGTCGCATTCGTCTCGCGCACGCCCAGCAAGGCTTCGTTGATGATCTCTATCGGATCTTCGCTGCGCGGATTGTCACTCGTGACAATCACCAGGTCGCTCTCCGCGCCGGCAGCACGGCCCATCTTCGGCCGCTTCGTCCTGTCGCGATCTCCACCGCAGCCAAACATTGTGATCACGCGCCCGCCATGCTCGACAACACTCTCCCGCGCCAATCGAATCAGATTGCTCAACGCGTCGTCCGTATGCGCATAATCGACGACCACCATGAAACCCACCTCTTGCGAACCGGGCGCTATTTGAAATCTCCCCGGAACCTGATGCAAGCTTTCCGCGGCGCTCGCAATTTGTTCGAGTGTGAGTCCGCGAGCCAGCGCCGCGCACATCGCGGCCAGTAGATTTTCCACATTCACCCGGCCGGTCAATGGCGACCGAATGATCGCTTCACCGTCCGGCGTCACCCATCGAAATTGCGTACTCCCGAGGAGAAGGCGAACATCGACAGCGCGAAACGAAGCTCCATTCGATTCGCCAATTCCGTACCGCACGACGAACTCATCACCGGTGTACGAGTCGATCATCAGGCCCGCGTAATCGGCGTCATCATTAATCACCGCGACCCGGGGCGGCGACGCACCAACGCCCGCGAACAACTTCGCCTTGGACCTCGCATACGCGCCCATCGTCCCATGAAAATCCAAATGGTCCTGCGTCAAATTCGTAAAGATCGCGACATCCACCGGGATCCCCCACACCCGCTCCTGCTCCAGCGCGTGAGAGCTCATCTCCATCACAACTTCCGTACACCCCGCGCGCACACCCTCGGCGAACAGCGCCAGCAAATCGCGCGACTCCGGAGTCGTATGCTCACTCGCCCTCACCTCGTCCGCAATGCGCGTCTCGATCGTCCCCACCAGAACGCACTTCCGCCCCACGCTGGCGAGCATCTGTTCCAATAGAAACGCCGTCGTCGTCTTCCCATTCGTTCCGGTGACCGCGCTGATCTTAAGCTTCTTTTCCGGATGCCCAAACACCGCCGCCGAAGCCTCAGCTAGCGCCCGCCGCCCATGCTCCACCAACACCGCGGGCACATCGCCTAAACCCGCAAATCCTTCCGCGGAATCCGTCACCGCCGCCGCCACGCCACGCTCTATCGCCGAGCGCACAAAGCGGTTCCCATCCGTACTCCCACCGCGCATTGCGACAAACACATCGCCTGGCCCCACACGCCGCGAGTCATACTGGACATCGCGCACGTCGGCGTCGCCGCGTCCCCGGCGTTCCACCACCCGCATCGCCGCGACCACATCATCCCACCGCATCGCTTCTACCTTTGCACAAACAATCTCACAGCCACCACAGCCAGCACCACAGCAAACATTTTACGTACTACGCCCACCGGCAGGTGCTGCACCCACTGCGCGCTGAAGTAGCTCCCCACGGCGAGCCCCGCAGCCAAGCAGGCCCAGCTTCCAATCCACATTGCCCGCCCGCGCATATCACCGGAAAGATCCACACCGGCAGCATCGCGATAAACAGCGCCGTGCCCTGCGCCCTCAGCTGGCTCAGCCCAAAGCCAAAAATCAGCACCGGAATCATGATCGCGCCGCTGGTGCCGATCAACCCTACACAGACGCCCACCGCGGTGCCCGCCAGTACGGCGACCCACGGCGACGCAGTCATCGCGTAAACCGCACCACAATCTCCGTGCCTATAGGAACCATCGTTCCAGCCGCCGGCACCTGCTCCCGCGCCAGTCCGCTGCCCACCGGCTGCACGCTCAGGCCCGCCGCATTCGCCTGTTGCACGACCTTGCGCAGACCA
>DASRLB010000469.1:0-5169 GCA_035648695.1 Acidobacteriaceae bacterium
CGCGCCGGTTGCCGGTTCGCTTTTGCGTGGCGGCGCGAAGCCGATGTCGGCGCGTTCCATCGCGTCTTCCAGTTCGTCGAGCACGTCCATTGCGGCGGAGCGACGGGCCGGGGGCGGGTCATCCATGACGGCGGCGAAGGCCTCTTCGGCGGCCTTGACGCAGTAATGAATCCACTCCGCAGCGGTGTCCGTGTGGACACCCTCTGCGGAGAACGAGCGGGCGAGGCCGTTGCCGACCGCGAACGCATATATGCGAGTGAGTTGCAGCGGGTGGGCGATCACGGCTTCGCCCGCCTTTGCAGTTCGCGCAGGATGACTTTGAGCAGCGCGACCAGTTCGGGCGTGCGTTGATGCCGGATGAGTGCGACGTAGGGTTTGTGTGCGTCTTTCATTGTGGCCTTTCTGTGACCACGCGGAGCTTCGCCAGTTCGAGCGTCGAGAGCTTCACCGGCGTTATTCCGTGGTCGAGGTAGTGCATCGTGGTTGTCAGCCTCTTGTGTCCGAGCAGGGCTTGCACGTCGCGCAGATCGTGCGTCTGCTTCATCACGGCGACCGCCGTGGTTCGGCGGAAGTCGTGCGGGCGGATGCGCTCGTCGAGGCCGATGCGGCGGAGGAGGTGCTTGAAGCTCTGTGCGTAGCTCACCCGTTGGCGGCCTTGCCTGATAGAGAGGAACGTCACATATGGGGTGTCGACTGGACACCTCGCCGCGCTTGCGAAGATGGCCTGTAGCTCCGCCGTGACTGGCAGGGTCTGGGCGGTTTGTTTCTTCGTGACGAAGTTCACTGTCCGAGCCTCTGGGTCGTAGGTCGACGGTGAGATGCGTACCGCTGTACCGCTGCGGAGCGCGAGGTCTGAGCAGAGCAAGACGAAGCAGCGCATCGCGGGCGATGCCGCGTTCAGGATGGCCTCTTGCTCCGCCGCCGTGACGGTGCGATTGCGGGGGGCGGGTTGGTCGAGCCGGGGGACTTCGCGTTCGAGGCCGCGCGGCGCACCGTAGTTGTCCGCGAGTTGGCGGAGGAGCGACCGGAGGTAGGAGTGGTACTGGTAGCGCGTCCCCGGCGAGAACGAGGTGTAGTTGCGGACGATGCCGGGGATGTCGAGCGGGACGAGGTCGCAGGGCCTTTTCGAGCCGACTGCTGCGATGATGCCCCGGACGCAATAGTGGATGGCGTTCGTCCGCTTTTGCGGCGAGGCGATGGCGAGGAGGATGCGCGTGAGGGTCGGCCCTTGGCCTGACGCGCCGTTGGTTTTGGGCGCGCGATGGCCTTCTGGTAAAGCTCGAAGACTTCGGCTTGCTCTGCGGTTTTGAACGCCTTACGCTTGCGTTCGCCTTTTTTGTTGCGCCAGTCTGCATAGAAGAGATTATGCTTTTGAAACATTGGACACCTCTGGACACCAGTATGCACGCGAAAACCCGCGTGGGGCGCGGGCTTCGGCGACATCCTCTTTTTCAGATTCAACGTCTAGCTCAAACTCCGGGGTGACCCATCTTCGCGACTGTTTCATCGTCGCTAAGGTGGGACTTCGCGCAAAGTGCGAACGGCGACGCTTCAGCGTCGCCGCCGGAGTAGCAGCGGGCTTCAGCCCGCGGATCAGAACCCCCGCCACAAATCGGGCTTCAGCCCTGGGCCTTCCCGCTGCGCTACTCTGATTCCAGAGAACCTCAACATGAGCCCAGCGAAGAAGCCCCCACCCACCGCAAAGGAAGTCCTCTACGAATCCCTCGTCGCCACGCTCCCCAACGTAGAACGCAAGGGCGACGCCAACCCCTACACCTCCATGAACGGCAACATGTTCAGCCTCCTCCACGCGAAGACCACGCTCGCCCTCCGCCTCCCCGAAAAAGAGCGCGCCGAGTTCATCGCGAAGCACAAGACGAAGCTCTTCGAAGCCTACGGGGTCGTGATGAAGGAGTACGTCGCCGTCCCCGACGCTCTCCTCAAAACTCCGAAGGCCCTCGAAAAATACTTCGCCATCAGCTACGACTACGCAAAGACCCTCAAAGCCAAGCCCACCAAGCGCCCGGCAAAGGCCGCAAAGAAATCGCCCCGCACAGCAGCTTGACTCCCGCACACTGCCGGAGACGCCACCACTCCTGGAAGAGGCGGGTTTGGTAACCCTCGTCTTTAGCCGAGGGTCTCCCGCCCATGAACACCCACCTGACCTAAAGTCACCACCACTACCCTAAGGGCCAACGGCCCGACGCTATACCAGCCCAGGGCAACGCCCTGGGTCAGCGTTCCACCTAAAATCCCTTCCACGCTGCCGCAGGCCGGAGTGCAGCGCAGCGCAGATTTGCTCGCTTGGCCGGACTACCGGCCATTGCTATTCCGTTGCGGTTCCCTGCACCATCTCTAGCGCGTCCCTGTAGAGAAACGGAACCCAGAATTCAGGTCGATCCCGCGAACCGCGCTCCTCGAAGAATCCAACTTCTACGAGCTGCCTCGCAAGTGCAACAGCGGTGTCCGGATCGGTTGCCCAGAGTGTTGAAAGTGTCTCCGGGCTCTGTTGCGTTTTCGCAGACCGCAGCTTTTCGCAATAGTCTCGAAAGCCCGGGTACTCGGCATAGAGAGTTTGCTCGAGTCGCACTCTTGATACTTCGGGCAAAGCTTCTTTCAGTGAGACACGAGCGAATAGTTGCCTTGCGGGAGGCTCTTGTTCGCCCAGTTCGAGCTTCCGATACTGTATGTCTCGAATGCTGTTGAGAAGGTGGATCAGTTCCCTTGGTGCGGGTTGTCGCGTACCATCTTGCGTCCGGCTGAGAAGCCAGTCCAATGTCGCAGGTTTATTGGGGCCTGAATCGACTTGCTCTGGAAACATTCCATAAAAGAGTGCTTCTTGGTCTTCCGTCGAGGCGACTGACCCTTCGTCTAGATCGTAGAACCTATTCAGTTCTTTATTTTGAAGTGATCTCCTTACTATCAAATTCAACAACGACGACCGATCCCACTTAATAGTTACGGTTCGCGTAATATGACTTGCTTCTCGAAAGCCAGACCTAGTAAGTCTGCGCCAAATATCAGTGCGTAAGAAAATTTTGAGCTTGATATGCGGAAGGTCTTGAAGATCCAAGTAGGCCTTGAATAGTGCTCTGAGGGCATTCTGCTCTAGGTCAGGAGTTTCCGCGAACGCTACATCAAGCCGATCGAGAAGTATCCAAATCGTTGTCGGCACGCGGGCCAACGAAGCCTCAGCCGCCTCAAATAGTTCATCAACTGACAGCGCTCCGGCGGATCGTTCGCTCTGAGATGGATTTTCGAATAAAACTCTGCCGGTCAGGCTCGGACTGCTTGTCGATGGATCGAAAGCAAGGGCACCCTGTATCCCACTAAATTGACTTACATAATCGCGGACTGTCCTGAGGAGACCCTTGAGGCCGCCCGGACCCTCTAGCAATCCAGCCTCCCGCAGTTTTTCAATTAGTCTAATTCCATCCGCATCTGAAGCACCCGCTCCATTTAGGTGACGC
This sequence comes from Acidobacteriaceae bacterium, assembly GCA_035648695.1. GTDB lineage: Bacteria > Acidobacteriota > Terriglobia > Terriglobales > Acidobacteriaceae > Granulicella. Next base: position 3,471 of record DASRLB010000469.1, read on the forward strand.
CCTACGAGCGATAGAAAGTAGAGCTTCCAGAGATTTACGAACTCTTGCTCGGCAGCGGGTGGCTCGGTCGCCAAATCGCGAAATACGGTGGCACCCCGCGGATTCTCTGCGGTGATTAAATGCACTCCGCTGCCCCTAAGTTCATCACTCTTGTCCAAGAGGAGGAAATATAGAGCACTTTTCCCCGAACCTTTTGCGCCATAGACGACATCGACATGTCCGCCATACATTCGTCGCCACTGGTCGGTCTCCACGAAATATGTGGCTAGGAGGTCTCGTTCTTCTTCGGCAATGCGTTGGCCGAAGTTCAGCGAACGAAGAACCTCCTTCAAAGTGATAATTTCGTCCGGCATCCTAGACTCCCGATAAAGCGTTACGTTGAGCATAGCTCGTCAATTTAGGTTCGCGCCCGCCCTGCGCCTCGCTTCGAACCTGCGCAAACCTACAAAACTGTCTAAACCCTCAATCATTGTCTTGGAAACGACATCTGCCGCGTCGGAACAACCTCAAACGGGTCCACATTCTGCCGCTTCTCATAGTGCCTGAGATAGATCTCCTTCAGAACTAACGAAGACCGGTAAACCCGCCCCCGGGTCGCGCCGTCGGCTTCCAGAAGCCCGGCTTCCAGCAGCGCTTTCAAGTCTCGTCCAGCGGTCAATTCAGGCAACTCCGCGGCTTTACGGTAGGTTGCATTGCGCACGGTGTATCCAAATGCGGCATCCGCAAGCGCCAACATCGTCCTGTCAGGCAATCCCAGCCGCAAGACAGTCTCTTCGATTTCGTTCCAAACCCGCTGCGTGATGCGGCTCCGCTGCAAGAGCCAGTGCGCCTGCCTGTAATGCGCTGTCAGGTTGAAGCGAATCCATTCGCGGCAATCGTTTTCAGGATGCCACCCGCCTTGTCCCGTCTTCGCCAACACCTCGTAGTAGTCCTGCGTGAACCGGCCCAGGTACTCTTCGATACTGCAGAAAGGGGCCTCAATGATCATCTCCCGCGCCAGGATCAGTGTCTGCATGCACCGCGCCATCCGTCCATTGCCGTCTGAAAACGGATGAATCATCACCAGGTTCAAGTGCCCCATGGCCGCTCTCACCAGCGCGGGTTGATCGCTTTGCCCATTGAGTTCCGAACACATCTCCTCAACGAGTGCTGCAACATCTTCCGCAGGCGGCGCCTCATAAACCGTTTGCTGCTTCTCCTCGTCTCTCACGTAGACAATTCCCGGCCGCCAGCGGCCCGGATTCTTGCTGAGGTCGTATTGCACCATCATGAAGTGCAGCCCGCGCAGCAGATCGGCGCTATACCGAAAATGAGGATCGGCGGCCAGTTGCAGAACATAGGTCATGGCATTCCGATACCCCACGGTCGCCTGCCAGTCGCTGCGGTCTGCCGTCAAAGGCTCTTCTTCCGCGACGGCCGCCATTGCGTCATCCCGGCTCACGACAATTCCCTCAATGCTGTTGGAGCCGCGAATATTCCGTGCCAACGTCGCACGCCTCAAGATGCCCGTCCAACGCGCTGAAGTGCTGATCGCGTAACGAAGGGTTTCCCGCATCGACTTGATCGCATCGATGACAGCCAGTTCGTCTTCGCGGAGGTGGGGCGATTGATACATCATAAAATAAATATATAGTGAATGATGTAATGATTCCATCATTCCATCATGGTCATGCCCTTAGTTTGCATTTCGGCTGCGAAG
>DASRLB010000470.1:0-2554 GCA_035648695.1 Acidobacteriaceae bacterium
GGCGGCCGAGGCAGTCCTTTCGGCGGATGAGCGCGAGTTGGGCGTTTGCATCGCGGACATCGGTTCGAGCTCGACGGAGCTGGTGGTGTTCTTTGAAGGCTCGGTTGCGCATACGGCGGTGCTGCCGATTGGCGGCGACCACTTTACCAACGATCTTGCGGTCGGTCTGCATGTGAGCGTGGAAGAAGCGGAGAACCTGAAGCGCACGTACGGCAGTTGCGTGGTGACATCGATTCCGCAGTTGAATGAGATTGAAGTTGGCGGCGATTTGGCGACGGGCGGGCAGCCGGCGCGGATGGTGCGGCAGCGTTTCCTCGCGGAAATTCTGGAGCCGCGCGCGCGGGAGATGCTGACCATGCTGCGCGACAATCTGCGCCAGGGTGGAGTGCTCGAAGCCATGGGCGCGGGCTGCGTGTTTACCGGCGGCGGAGCGAACCTCGCCGGGCTGCTGGACAATGCCGAAAGTTTGTTGCGAGTGCCGGCGCGCATCGGCTATCCGGTGCCGCTGTCGCGCATGCCGCCGGAGCTGGCCAAGCCGGAGTTTGCGGCGGCGATTGGGATGTTGCTGTACACGCACCGCACGCAGGTGCGCAAAGCGAGTGAAGAGCAGGGATTGCGGCAGAAGTTGAAGGCGATCTTTGCTGGAAGTTACTGAAAGCCTGTGCCGCGGCCAGACGATAGAATGGAAGCAATGAAGAGCATGAATTTTCGCAGGATTTTATTTTTGGGTGTGCTGGTTGGATTGGGATGCGCGGCGGTCGCGCAGGCGCAGTTCGCGGCGTACGGTATGGTGAACGGCGAGAATCTCAAAGGCATCACTTGCCTTGATCCGCAGGGGCAGTGCGCCGCCAGCAATGGAACGTTCAAGCCTTACGGCGGAACGGTGGGCGCGTTTTACGATTGGCGTTCTTTCGGGCCGCTGCGGCTCGGCGTAGATGTTCGCGGCACGTTTATGAATAGCAGCAAGAGTGCCTATTCGTACATGGGCGGCACGAAGTCGATGCGTCATGATGCGGCGCTGGGCGGCCTGCGCGCGACCTTCAGGACGCCTTTCCATGTGCTGCGGCCCTATGCACAGGTTTCGGCGGGATTGGGCAGGACGGATGCGACCGCGCCGGCGCCACCTCCGATCACGTCGCTTTACTACCGGAACTTCACGCAGGTGGAAGGCTTCGTCGGGCTGGACCTGGCGCTGTTTCAGAATGTGGATCTGCGAGCCATCGAGTTGGGTGCCGGTGAGATCTTTGGGCCGAGTTCGCACAGCATTCAATCGATCGGCGTCGGCATCGTGTTTCATACGACGAGAGAGAAGTAAGGACAGGGATTAGGGCTTCGAAGACGGCTGTTGCGGTCGCGAGATGGTTGATGGGAGCAATGTATTATGGCTGATTTTCCGGACGACGACATTCGCATTCAGTACCACGAGGACACACGGCGCGGCGCGCGGATCAAGGTGATCGGCGTGGGCGGCGGCGGCAGCAACGCGGTCAATCGGATGATCGCCGCCAATGTGGAAGGCGTGGAGTTTATCGCGGCGAACACGGATGCCCAGGCGCTGGAAAATTCGCAGGCGCCGGTGAAGCTGCAGCTCGGCGTAAAGCTGACGAGCGGTCTGGGCGCGGGCGCGAATCCCGACATTGGCCGGCGTGCGGCGCTGGAGGATTCGGACAAAATTATAGAGGCGCTCGAAGGCGCGGACATGGTGTTTGTGACGGCTGGGCTTGGCGGCGGAACGGGCACAGGCGCCGCTCCGGTGATTGCTTCGCTTGCGAGTGAGATGGGCGCGCTGACTGTCGCTGTTGTGACGCGGCCGTTTGCGTTCGAAGGCAAGCGCCGAACGATGCAGGCGGAGCGCGGGTTGCAGGAGCTGCTCGAGTCCGTCGATACGCTGATCGTGATTCCGAATGAGAAGCTGCTGGCGGTCGCGAAGGATGCGGGATTCTTTGAGAGCTTCCGTATCGCCGACGATATCTTGCGCCAGGGCGTGCAGGGGATTTCGGACATCATTACGATTCCCGGCGTCATCAACCGCGACTTCGCGGACGTGAAGACGACGATGGCGGGCATGGGTTATTCGGTGATGGGGACGGCGGTGCGCAGTGGGCCGGACCGGGCGCGCGAAGCCGCGGTTGCGGCGATGGCGTCGCCGTTGCTGGAGGCCGGGGCGATCGATGGAGCGCGCGGCATTCTCATCAACATTACCGGTTCGAGCAACCTGAAGTTGAACGAGGTGAACGACGCTTCGACCATCATTCAGAATGCGGCGCACGAGGATGCGAACATTATTTTTGGCGCCGTGCAGGACGAAGGCATGGGCGACGAAGTGAAGATTACGGTGATCGCCACGGGCTTTCGACAGGAGATGCCGCAGCGGCGCGAACGCATGATGTCGGAAGCGACGCTGCCGACGATCCGGCGCGACCCGCCGCCACCGCCGCGGATTTCGCAGCGTCCGTCTGTGCCGCGATTTGCGAGCGAAGAGCGCGCCGAGTTTGCGCGGGAACACGACGGGCCGGTGAACTCGGGTTTTCCGCAGGCGGAAAATTCTCATGAG
>DASRLB010000471.1:0-3074 GCA_035648695.1 Acidobacteriaceae bacterium
GGAAAAGTCGATCCAGTCGAGCGGGGGCGCTATGGCCTCCGAACGGGAGCGCGCGGCGGCGCGGGTGTAGGCAGGGTGCAGCGGGTTCGTGAAGAGGGCGTGCTTGATGTCGGTGGCGATCAGTTCCAGGTGCTGCTGCTCGTGTTCCAGGCCAAGGGCGATGCGGCGGAGAGCTTCGTCCTCTGGCATGTGCTCGAGGAGCCGGCAGATGGCGGCGTCGACGGTTGCGCGGTAGGCGAGGATCTGGTCCAGCGGAGGACGGGAGAAGGAGGCGCGGAGTTTTTTCTCCGGCATCTCGCCGAGGGACTTGTAGTAGCTGTTGAAGAGCCACAGGAAGTCGGGGTCGAAAGGCTGGTAGGCGGCGACGAACTCGCGGAGCACGAAAGTCTCAAAGAACCACGAGGTGTGCGCGAGGTGCCACTTTACCGGCGAGGCTTCCGGACAGGACTGCACCATCAGGTCTTCGGGCGTGAGCGGGACGCAGAAGTCCATAGTGGCCGAGCGGACGGAGCGGAAGCGCGCGAGCAGGGCCGTGGCGGCGTGGTGCTGAGTCAACATGCAGAATCTCCTTGCCTGTGGGGCAACCCCGATTCGATGCGGTGCAGGCTGTGAATTGTTGCTTTATTTGGGCAGCGTGCATGGGTCGTGCTGGTATTGGATGAGTGTTGCACACCCGGGGATGCGTGGAAAGCTCAAAGTGGAGCGGGGCGAAAAGCTGGCGTGAGACGAGCCGGAAAAGATGGAGCGCAATTTAGCGTGAGGAAGGGCGTCTTTCCGGCGGCGTTGGCGTCTGTATATCCATAGACTTGGTGGGCAGGAGGTTTTATGCGTCGTCGAATGAGAAACCGCCTTCTGGCCATTGCGATGGCGGTTGGGGTCGCCAGCTGCACCCTGGCCGCAACGGCGCAGGAGCCGGGCGAACAGGTCGGCGGACGCACGCAGTTCGCGGGGATGGAGCGCGTTGTGGGCACGGTCGTTTCCGTGGCCGGCGATGTGGTGACGGTGAAGGCGGAGGACGGCAGCGTGTACAAGCTGGCGACCACGCCCAATACTCGCCTGATCAAGGGTCAGGCGCCGGTGAAGGTCGCCGACTTGAAGGCCGGCGACGGCGCCATGGCGCTGGGCAACATGGATGCTCCGAACAAGACGCTTCATGCGGCGCTGGTGTTGGTGACCGACGCCGCTACGTTGAAGGAGATGCGCGAGAACCTGGGCAAGACGTACATCTCGGGAAGGGTGACGGCGATCGACCTCGACAACCTGAAGATGACGCTGATGCGGCCCGATGGAGTGTCGCAGACGATCGGGTTCGACGAGTCGACGTCGTTCAAGCGGGGCGGACGGATGGGTCGCGGCGGCGTCGCGGCAGGCGGAGCAGGGGCGGCGGCGATGGCTCCGGCTGAGGGCGGCGAGAGCATTACGCTGGCCGACATCAAGGTTGGCGACAATGTTGCCGGGACCGGGTCGCTGAAGGGCGGCGTGTTCGTTCCGGGGCAATTGAATGTCGCGGAGCCGCGCGCGGGTCGCGGTCGGAGCGGCGCGAGGCTGGGCGGCACGGTGCAGCATCCCACGACGCCGCAACAATAGGCAAACAGGTCCGATTTTGTTCAAGCACAGGCCGGTTGGCCCGCAGATGGTTGGAGGAGTGTACGTGGCGGTTTCGGTGAAGATGAAGAAGATTCACGGCTGGGCGGCGGTTGTGGCGCTGGTGGTTGCGAGCGGAGCGGCGCTCGCGCAGACTCCGGCGCCGGTTGAGGCCCCGCCGGCGGTTGCCGCGCCGGCCCCGGCGGCCGCGCAGGCGCTGGCATCGGCGCAGGGTGGGATGATTCATGGGACTGTTGTCGCGGGCACGGTGGGGAAGCCGGGTGGGATTCCGCTGCCGGGGGTTGCGGTTACCGCGACCAACTCGTTGAGCGGCAAAAAGTACAGCACCACCACCGATGTGACCGGTGAGTACGCGATGGCGATCCCCCGCAATGGGCGCTACGTGGTGAAGGTGGAGCTGGCGGCGTTTGCGGCGCAGACGGTCGAAGTCCTGCTGAACAAGGACAGCGCAAACGGCGGCAAGCCGGAACAGAAGGCGGACTTCGGGATGGAGCTTGCGAGCCGGGTGGCCGCGGCCGAGGCGCGCCAGACGACGACAGCGGCCAGCGCGGCGCGGGGCGTGCAGAGTCTGGACCTGAACCTCGGCGGCGATGCGGACACCGAAAACGCCAGCCTCGGAGGAGCGGCGACCGACACGTCCCTGCCCTCGCTGGGCGGGGTTGCCGATACCGCCGGAGCAGCCAACGATGCCTATGCCGTGACCGGGGCATCCGGCCAGACAAATGGGCTGGCGGGCTTCAATGAAGATGAGATTCGGCAGCGGGTGGAAGATGCGGTCGCACAGGCCCGGGCAAACGGGCAGTTGCCGCCCGGTGCGGGCGATCCTTCGGCCGCCATCGTGAGCATGTTGGGCGGGCTGATGGGCGGCCGCGGGCCGGGAGGGCCGGGTGGCCGGGGCGGACGTGGCGGTCGAGGCGGAGGCGGAGGCGGAGGGAATTTTCGCAACTTCAATCCTGCGCAGCCGCATGGAAATGTGTTTTACCAGGGCGGGAATTCGGAGCTGAACTCGGCGCCGTGGTCGCCGTCGCTGCAGCCGCTGACGAACCCTTCGGCGTATTCGAACCGGTTTGGGGCCAGCATTGCCGGGTCGCCCTACATTCCCGGGCTGACCCAGCCGAACACCAGGCAGTTCATGTTTGTGAACCTGACCGGGCAGAAGAACCTGAATGCATTCCTTCCCAACCCGGTCCGGGTGCCGACGGCGCTGGAGCGCGCGGGAGACTTTTCGCAATCGACGATCGGGGCGGGCGCGGCTGCGTCCAGGGTACAACTCTACGATCCGGTGACCGGCGCTCCGATTCCGGGAAACAACCTGGCCAATGCGACGTCGCCGATCTCTCCGCAGGCGCTGGCGTTGCTGAACTACTACCCTGCCCCGAATATTCCGCTGAATGCGCAGGGCTATAACTACCAGACGATTTCCAATGCAGGATCGAACAATGTGGCGATCAACTCCCGCTATGTGCGGC
>DASRLB010000472.1:0-4195 GCA_035648695.1 Acidobacteriaceae bacterium
GCAAACCTCGACTTCGGCAAAATCGCCGAGGTGATCGGTTTCGGCCACTCGGCGGACGTCACCAACATCGGCATCATCACCCCGCAGGTCGAAGCGGGCCACTAGCTTTTTACCAGGCACGGTCCAGGCACTCGAAGGGGCGGCGAAACGACGTTTCGCCGCCCTTGCCTTTTTCCGCGCAGGATCAAACCGCTTCACTGCGGTGTCTAACGGATAGAGCGCTCGCTGCACTCACTTCAACAAGTGAGGTGTTGCCATGTCGTTCTCCACAGGAAACTCCAGCCAGACATCCGAGATCAACGTCACGCCGCTTATCGATGTGCTGCTGGTCTTGCTCATCATCTTCATGGTCCTCGTGCCGCTGCATCCTGTGGGCCTTCCCGCGCTCGTCCCGCAGCCCGCGCCGCACACCACCGTCCCGCCGCCGCCCAACCCCGACACCATCGTCCTACAGGTGCATTCTGGGCTGAACGGCGCGCCGCCCACCTATGACATCAACCGGCAGCCTGTGGCCAGGCAGGACCTCGCAGCGCACCTTGCGGCAATCTTCATGAATCGCACGGAGACGGTCATGTTCGTCAAGGGCGACGCCGATCTCCAGTTCAACAGCGTAGCTGAGGTGATCGCGTTTGCCCACCAGGCGCGGGTCTTCGACATCGGCATCCTGACGCCGAAGATCGAAAGCGGGGAATAGCCGTTTCCCGCGCAACACCGCAAACGCAGACGGCCTCCCGCGAGGGGAGGCCGCCGAGCTTCGGATAAATCCGGCTACTGCATGGTCACGCCGCCGCCGAGCTTCTTTTCCTTCGCGGCTTCGTTGGCCTTGCGAGCGCCGGTGGCTTTGGCAATCCAGTCGTCCGCCTGGGCGAGGTCGGCCTTGCGGGCGGCATCGTCGCCGCACTCCAGGTCGGCCTTGCGGCGATAGGCCAGGTTCATATAGTTCATGGCGTCGTCGTAGGTCGGGTTGATTTGAATGGCCTTGTTCAGGTTCTCGATCGTCGACTTCACCAGATCGGTGTTCTCTTCCTGCAGCTTGGCGCAGACTGCCTTGGGCATCTTGACATTGCCATTGCCGTCGTCGACCATACCGACGGCGCCGAGGGCCGTGGTGGCGTTCTTGTAGGCCTTGTTCCAGTCGACCCAGGCGATCGTGTAGTAGGCCTGGTCGTCGTTCGGCGCTTCCGCAATCACTTTCAGTTCGTCGGCGCGCGCCTGGTCGTACATCATGATGCTGCGATGGATCGACGCAATCTGGCGCAGCGCGATCACGTCGTGCGGGTTCTTGGAAAGCACGTAGTTGAACTGCGTCAGCGCCTCATTGGCCACCTTCTTGTTCTCAGGCGTGTCCAGGTTCGGCACGACCTGCGAGCTGTAGGCCGCGGCCAGGTCGAGCCGCGCCACGTCGTAATTCGGGTCGAGCGCGATGGAGCGCTGAAAATGGTCGACCGCCTCTTCAAACCGTCCGGCCTTGAACGACTGCACGCCTTTCACGAGCTGGTCGCGGGCCTTGAGCTTGGCGCACCCAACCGTGCTGGCGATTACAACCAGCATTGCCGCGCCTACCGAAATGCGTGCAGTAAGTTTCATGAGAAAGCTTTCTCCTTCACGGTGTCGCCTTCGCCCGGTACGGCGGCACAGCTTCCACTCGATGCGAATCTGAACTTGCCTTCCGATTGTAAAGGGAGATGATGCACAGTGACCAGAGGATGTCCACCCGTGCGCCCCTATTCTGTCCGTCGCAGATAAATGTAACGCATTTCACGCCAGGCGGTGAGACCCTGATGCATCCTATCCAGAGACCCACACGGAGAGTTAGATGGCAACCAGCAAGTGGACGACTGCACAAATCCCGCCGCTGGGCGGCAAGACGGCGCTAATCACCGGCGCCAACAGCGGCATCGGCTATCAGGCGGCAGTGGAACTCGCCCGCCACGGCGCCCACGTCCTGCTGGGCGTCCGCAGCCGCGCCAAGGGCGACGTCGCGCTGGCCAGGCTGCTGCAAGCGTCCCCCGGAGCCAGCGCCGAGGTCGTCGACCTCGACATGGCCTCGCTGGCCTCCATCCGCCGCTTTGCGCAGAATTTCACGCAGCCCCTCGATGTGCTCATCAACAACGCCGGCATCATGGCGCTGCCCCGGCGCGAGCTCACCAAGGATGGCTTCGAGTGCCAGTTTGGCACCAACCACCTCGGCCACTTCGCCCTGACCGGCCTGTTGCTGCCGCATCTCTTGCAGACTGCCGCGCCCCGCGTCGTGACCGTTTCCTCGCTCGCGCACCGCAACGGCAAAATCGACTTCGACGATCTACAGGGCGAGAAGCACTACGTTCCATGGACGGCCTATAACCAATCGAAGCTCGCCAACCTGCTGTTCGCGCTCGAGCTTGACCGCCGCGCGCGCGCCGCTGGCAGCCGCCTGCGCAGCATCCCCGTCCACCCTGGAATTTCGCGCACCAGTATCGTCGAGAACGGCCCCGGCCATAGAGACATCAAGTCGATCATGATGAAAGTCCTTTCCCCGTTCATTACGCAGGACGACGCAGCCGGCGCGCTGCCCACGCTCTACGCCGCAACCGCGCCCGAGGCGCAGGGCGGCGCCTACATCGGCCCCGACGGCTTCCAGGGGTTCAAAGGCTCGCCCACGATCGAAAAGCCGCGACCGCAGGCGCTGGACGAAGCTGTTGCGAAGCGCCTCTGGACGGTCTCGGAAGAACTGACCGGCGTGACCTACCCGCCACTCAGCGCGGAGCGCGAACGGTCCGCCTCACCCGTCTAGCCTCGCCTACACAAGGCAACGACCTTGGTTCCCCCCAAAGTTGCACCGCACGAGGCCTCTCGCGCTGGTAGGCTAATTCGCAATTGCTGGGCTCATCTTTCAGCCATCTCAAAAATCCGGAGTTACCCCGCTATGAAGATCCTCGCCCTCGTCTGTCGCATCCTGTTAGGCCTCCTGTTTATCGCATTCGGCGTCAACGGCTTCCACAACTTCATGCACATGCCGCCGCCACCCGTGGGCACGCCGGTTGGCGACTGGATGGCGCTCATGATCAGCAGCGGTTGGCTCCCGGCGGTCAACGCTCTACAGATCATCGGCGGCCTGCTGGTCTTGATCGGCGGGACGCTGCCGCTGGGCCTCTGCATCCTGTGCCCGATCACGGTCAACATCCTGCTTTTCCACCTGTGCATGGCGGGCGGCCACCAGATCGCGCCGGGCGCATTCTCCGGCATGTTGGAAATCGTGCTCATCTGGGCCTACCGCGCGAACTTCAACGGCATCCTCACCACCAAGGCGGCGCCCATGCCGGCGCCTCGCACCTAGCGTTTCCTCGGCCGCCCGCCCAACATACGCCCCACCGTCGCGACGACTGCAACCGCCGCGCTGTGGGGCGCCTCTATTTCCTGCGGGGCTTTTCCGCCTTCGCCCGTTCCGCGAGCAGCTTCCGGCGCTCGCGGATCAGCTTCTCCCGCGCCGTCTTCGGCAACGCCAGCGTTTCCTTCACCTTCTTCGGCAACTTCGCATACGTAAGGTCGCGCGCGGCACGCAGTTCGCTTTCCCACTCCGCATTGCGCCACGCCGACCACCGCTCGGCGGCGACCCAATGGATGCGCGCCATATACGGCGCAGGCTTCAATCCCTCGCGCTCCACCAGCTCCGCATACCGCTCCGGCCCCGCGCTGTACGAGACCACGCCATGCTCGCCTCCACCGAGGTTCAGCAGGCAGGACATCTTGCCGCCGATGGCCTTATCGCCCACCCAGAAGACAAGGTTATCGCCCCACTGCTGCGTCTCGACCACATCCGGCAGGGTCAGCAGAAACTTTCGCGCGCTCTCGGCATCCATACGAAAAGTATAAGAGCAGAGTGTAGAGCGTAGAGGATAGAGGGTAGAGACCGCACTCCCGAAGAAGTCGAACATACGGTAGTCGATGGCTTCATGGAGCCATCGCATAAACGGCTCAAAATGAATGCGGCCTTCGGGCCCCGCGGCCAATCCTGCGCGCTTCCGATGACTTCTTCAGCAACCTCTTCAGCCTCCGCGAGCGTCTCGCCCCAGAACCCAGAAACGAGTCTTACCCCACACCTTCTATACTTTGAGATGCCACCATGCCGACCGAAATCCAATCCGCCTTTCTACCCGTAGACGACCAGCTCGACCTCATCACAAAGGGCGTCGCCGAGCTCATCCCCGCCGCCGAC
>DASRLB010000473.1:0-6136 GCA_035648695.1 Acidobacteriaceae bacterium
GCCACCATCACAAGCACGGCGAAATGGCCCTCAGCTACGCTCTGCACTGGATCGAAGACAATGAGTTCGCCACGCTCACCAACTACGGCGAGTTCCTCGAAAAATTTCCTCCCGAATGGGAGGCCGAGGTCGCCGAAAACACATCCTGGAGCTGCGAGCATGGCATCGAGCGCTGGCGCTCCGACTGCGGCTGCAACAGCGGGCATACGGGCTGGAACCAGCAATGGCGCGGCCCGCTGCGCGACGCGCTCGACCTCCTCCGCGACAAGACGGCTCCGCTCGCCGAGGCTCTGGCCGCCCCACTGCTCCACGACCTGTGGACGGCCCGCGACGCCTACATCTCGGTCGTGCTCGACCGCTCGCCCGAGAACGTCACCCGCTTCCTCGCCGCCCACGCCAGCCGCGAACTTTCCCCAGGGGAGCGCGTCACGGTCCTCGAGCTCCTCGAACTGGAGCGCCACACCCAGCTCATGTACACCTCCTGCGGCTGGTTCTTCGACGAGATTTCCGGCATTGAAACGGTGCAGGTCATCGCCTACGCCGGCCGCGTGCTGCAATTGGCCGCCAAGCTCTTCCGCGAACCAGGCGCCGCGCTCGAAGCCGAGTTCCTCACCACCCTCGCCAACGCCAAGAGCAACGTCCCCGAAGTTGGCGACGGGGCCGAAGTCTACCGCCGCTACATCGTCAACAGCCGCGTCGACCTGGAGCACGTCGGCGCGCATTACGCCATCAGTTCCATCTTCCGCAACTACCCCGACCGCGGCGAGCTGTTCTGCTTCGATCTCCATCGCCAGAGCTACGAGGTCTTCACCTCGGGGCGCGGCCGGGTGGCCCTCGGCAGAGCGGAGATTCGGTCGCGTATTACAGAAGAGCGCGAGAATATCTGCTTCGCGGTCCTTCATCTCGGCGACCAGAACCTCTCCGCCGCAGTCCGCAGCTACACCGCCGGCGATGCCGCAGCCTGGGAGGAATTCACCGCCGCGGCGCGCACCTGCATCGGCAGAGCGAACCTCCCCGAGCTGATCCGTCTTATCGACCGCTTCTTCGGCAATACGTTGTATTCGCTCACCTCGCTCTTCTCGGACGAGCAGCACCGCATCCTCAAGAGCATCCTCAACCAGACGCTTTCCGAGGTCGAAGGCTCGCTGATGCGCATCTACGAGGAGCACGCAACGCTGCTGCACTTCCTCGCCGAATCCGGCGTTGCCGCTCCGCCGGCGCTGGCCGTGGCGGCGAGTTTCGCCATCAACGCCAGCCTGCGCAAAGCGCTTGAGTCGGAAACTTACGATGCCTCAGAAGTGACCCGCCTGCTCCGCCGCGCGAAGATCGACGGCGTGACACTCGACGCGCCGCTGCTCAGCTTCACCGCGGACAAGCGCATGAAGCGGGCGATGGTGCGGCTGGAATCGGCGGCGGCGGTGACGCAATCGCTGGTCGTGCTGGGCGACACGCTGGCCATCGCCGAGAGCCTGGCCACCCTGCCGATGGAGGTCAACCTCTGGCAGGCGCAGAACATCTGGAACGACTTGCTGCGGCGCTCCGACAACGCCTACTGGTCGCCCGCGTGGCGGGAAGGTTTCCGCGCCCTGGGCCGGGCGCTGAATATCGATGTCGACGCGCTGGTGGTGGAGGAAGGCGTGCGCGCGTTCTGACTTTGCCGCCTGCGGGACCGGAAACTCTCAATGGGCGGGTGGGGACTAAGGTGGACTTGCCCGCGGCGCCCGGACTCTCCGAGGGAGAGATTATGAGCGCGTGCCGAGGATGGCCTCGGCGCGGGTGTAGGGGAGGCCGCCGTAGTCGATGCGTTCGTCGAGGTAGCGGTCCAGCGGGCACATGGGTTGAGTGTATTCGCTGCGGCGGGTGGAATTTGGGGCGGTATCGAGGAAGGCAATTTTGTCGCTTCGGCTGCGCCTGCGCTCCGGCCTTCGGCAGCGTGGAAGTGCCTTTGGCGCGGCTGTTTTACGGCCCAATTGAAGTCGGGCCCTGCTGGGAGATATTGGGTCTCCGCGGGAATGGGCGGTGCGGTCGGGCTTCGCCCGATGCCCACATCTCAAAATCGAGATATGGGGCACCCGGCAAGGGCATTCAATACCATGGTTCTCCTGATTCCGTTCGTCGCTCCAACTCACGCCACTCTGCACCGATGAGGTATCGATTATTGTCAAGATAATCGAATATCTCGGGAGTAATCGCATGAGCAACGCGCCAACCTTCGGGGAACTGGCGGAATCTTTTTATCAGCCCTCGTTGGATTAAGCGATCGACGCTGTCATCCAACGTTGACAACTGAAGTGTCTGCTCTCCCGTAGCAACAAACAGAGTTAGGACTAATCGCTCCGGTGGGCTGAGCGCCTTGATGCACGCATCGAGTCTTCGACTGCTGTTGAGTTCCGCTTCGAACGCAAGGCTTGCTCTATTTGCGGCCCGATGTCTTCTCTTGAAGAAGGCCACTACTTTGTCATAGAGCGAGGTGAGAAAGAGAACGGAGAAGACGATGGTGCCGACGGCGACCCAACTTTGATAGTGTCGTCTAATTTCTTCTAAGCCGATTGTTCTTCCGATTCTTGATGGCACAAGAATCGCGATTCCAGCGAAAGCCAATGCACCCCAAATCCGAGGTGAGGCTTTCAAGAGTTCGACGAGTTTGCTAAGAATCTGTTCCATGGCAAAACCGGACATTGCTGTAGCTAGAGATTTAGCGTGAGGTTAGTTGGCGCAATCTGGTGGTGTTTCAGTGCGGGCTTGAACGTCAGGTCGCGGGCGTGGAGGTGTTAGGTTACTTCGATTTTTCTTCTGCCTCGCGTCGTCGCAACTCGGCTGTGAACTCTTGTCCCTGGAGCCAGCGGTCGATGGAACCTTGGGCCTGACCCTCGCGCTGCATTTCTGCTATAACCATACCTCGCGACATCCACTCGCCACCAAACTCAATTATTTCGTCCAAGTAAGGGTTTGATCTCATTTGTGGAATCCTTCGTCCTCGCTGTCTGCTGATTCGAGCGAGAGTGTGAGATTCGTTGCTGCTGCGGGACGGTGCTTAGGTGCCTTCTTGAAAGTTGCGTCTAACAGGCGAGGAAACTCGACGGTCTTTTTGTCCTGAAGAATGTCCTTGATTGTTAGGAGTTGCACGCGCGGGTACTGGCCACCAGCGGGCGAGTTATAGAAACCAGCTTCGGCGGCTTCCTTCTGCATCGGCTTGGTCGGTTCTTCAAAGGAAATGTACACGCCGATTTCGGCCTTCTCGCGCTGGAGGACACCAATGAGGTCGCGGACTTCAGCGACTCCGATATTTTGACCGCCTTTGACTGAGAAGATGATTTGCTTGGCTTCCCCGGAGCGATCGTCAAAGAACAACTTCTTGCCATCAATACCGCGATCAGCACCCTTTTTGATGGGCCCGGTCGGTTGCGCATCAACTTCGCCGAGAGCCCAGTATTGGAATTGGTACTTGTTATCGGAAGCGAGTTGCGCGGCACTAGCAACGTCTTTCGGGGCTCCGATGACCTCGTAGGTCTTCTTTATGTCATCTCCAAAGGTGTCTGTCAGGCGCTTTTTTATAAGCGTTATCGCGAGGTGAGTGATGTCGATGCCGATCCAACGGCGATTGAGCTTCTGTGCGACCTGAATGGTTGTGCCGCAGCCGCAAAAGGGATCAAGCACGACATCGCCATTGCTGGAGCTGGCGTTCAGTATGCGCTCAAGGAGGGCTTCAGGTTTTTGGGTGGCGTAACGAAGCCGCTCTTTGGCTTGGGAGTTGATAGGGGAGATGTCCGTGATGACATCTTGAATCGACATACCCGCCGTGAGATAACGCTTAAAACGCGGGAAACCTTCACCCGAAGACCGACTTGATGAAGGCCAATAAATCAACCCGCGGCTGTCTAAGTCTTCTAATTTCTGCTGAGTGGATTGATTGACCCAGTCTTCAATTTCATTGCCCACATCGATCCGAGGTACGGCCCAATGGCGTCCGCGCCTATTAGGGTCGAACGCTCTCCACGGCTGTCCCGAATCACCACCACGGGTTCCTGCCCCAGTTAGATCAGAAAGCGCGTATCTGCCGTGCTCATCTTCGTTGGAGTATTTACTTGCAAGATGAGAATCTTCGTATGATTGGTATGTCGGATTCCACTTGTAGTTATCACTACAGGCATAAAACAAGATGGTGTCATGCACGGGTCCCCAGCGCTGCGGCTTGCTGTGCGCACTCGTCCGCTTCCAAATGATCTCGCTGCGAAACATTTGAGGACCGAAGGCGGCGTCCATCAGCAGCTTCAGATAGTGGCTTGCTGTCGGGTCGCAGTGGAGGTAGATGGAGCCGGATTCCTTGAGGACTCGGCGCAGCTCGATGAGGCGTGGGGCCATCATGGCGAGGTAGGCGAGCATGTCGGAGCCGCCGAGGAGGGTGCGGAAGGCGCGCATGGCGTCGGCGACGCGGCCGCCCGCCTCGACGACTTCCTGGTAGGCACGCTCGGCTTCGATGTTCCACTCCCAGGTGTCTTTGAAGGCGGTGATTTGGGAGGAGGAGCGGGAACCGTCTTTTTCGGCGAAGAGGACGTTGTAGTCCTGGCGGGAGTTGAAGGGCGGGTCGAGGTAGATGAGGTCGACCGACTGGTCGGGGATGTAGCGGCGGAGGACGTCGAGGTTGTCTCCGTAGTAGAGCTTGTTGATGTGGGTCGGCATCGCGATGCTTGAGGGTAGCATCTTGGCGGTTGCGTTGGGGGATTGATGGCGGTTGGGAGGAAGGCGATTCTGTCGCTGCGGCTTCGCCTTCGCTCCGGCCTTCGGCAGAGTGGAGGCGTCTTCGACGCGGGTTTTATTGGCAGGGCTGAAGCCCTGCCCTACCGTTACGTGGCTAGGCTTGGATTTCGTGGCGGTGTGGGTGAGGATGCCCGCGGCTGAAGCCGGGTGGGGGTTGGGTCAGGGGCTTGAAAGCCCCTGCTCCTTCCTGAAGGCAAGAGCAAAAGCAAAAGCGGAGTTGGTGGTTGAAAGGTTCGTGAGATAGGGGTGATGCGGGCGGCGTGGCAGGTCCTTCGGCTGCGCTGCGCTGCGCTCAGGATGACAAATTTGTGCAGGGTGGGCGAAAGCAGGTCCTGCGCTCCGCTTAGGATGACAAATTTGTGGAGGGCGGGCGAAAGCAGGTCCTTCGCTGCGCTCAAGGATGACAAATTTGTGCGATCTGAAAGGTGGGGTGTTGCGCGCTGAAGGGGTGATGACAATCTTGTAACACTCGGTTGGGGGCGTGGGTGGCATCCTACGGTGGAAGACTTTGGATGGAGCGTCACCCTTGACCGAGGCGTATATCAATCGCATTGCGACTGCTGTTCCTGAGCACGATGTCCACCAGGCGTTTGTGGACTTTGCCGATGGGATGCTGGAGGACCCGCGGGTGAAGCCCGTGTTTCAGCGGATGGCGCAGAGGTCGGGGATTGGGCATCGGTACTCGGTGCTGACGCCGGACAGGACGGCCGAGACGACCGAGTTTGTCGTCAATGCGCATGAGTTTTATCGGCTGAGGAAGTTTCCGGAAACGGCGCGGCGGATGGAGATATTTGAGAAGTTTGCGCCGGGGCTGGCGAGGAAGGCGCTGGATAGGCTGGCGCTGTCCGAGGAGGAACGGCGGGGGGTGACGCATGTGATCGTGACGTCGTGTACCGGGCTGTATGCGCCGGGGCTGGATTTCGATGTTGTCGAGCATCTGGGTTTGGATACGACGGTGGAGCGGACTGTGATCGGGTTTATGGGGTGCTATGCGGCCATCAATGCACTGAAGATGGCGCGGCATGTGGTGCGGTCGGAGCCCCGGGCGAAGGTGCTGACGGTGAGCCTCGAGCTTTGTACGCTGCATATGCAGGAGACGCAGGAGCTGGAACAGGTGCTGTCGTTCCTGGTGTTTGCGGATGGGTGCGCGGTGAGCCTGGTGAGCGCGGAGCCGGTGGGGTTGCGGATGGATTCGTTCAAGGCGGTGGTGCTTCCGGGGACGCGGGACTTGATTACGTGGCGGATCCGGGGTGTGGGGTTCGACATGCTGCTGTCGGGGAAGGTGCCGGGAGAGATTGGGAAGGCGCTGGGCGCGGCGTCGGCTGCTGTGCTGGGAACTTTGCGCACGGAGGATGTGGCGTTGTGGGGGGTGCATCCG
>DASRLB010000474.1:0-10831 GCA_035648695.1 Acidobacteriaceae bacterium
GTGAAGCGGCCGTTGGGGTGGGAGGCGGGTTTGCCGGTGATCTTGGCGATTTCGGGGGTCCAGATGTCGCCGCGCCAGTCGAGGCATTGCGGCGGCGGGGTGTCGGTCATGCCCTCCCACCAGACTCCGCCTTCCGGCGTGAGCGCGACATTGGTGAAGATGGTGTTGCGGGAGAGCGTCGCCATGGCGTTGGGGTTGGTCTTGGCGGAGGTGCCGGGGGCCACGCCGAAAAAGCCGGCCTCGGGATTGATAGCGCGTAATTGCCCGGTGGCGTCTGGCTTGATCCAGGCAATGTCGTCGCCGACGGTCCAGACCTTCCAGCCGTCGAAGGCGGGCGGGGGTATGAGCATGGCGAAGTTGGTCTTGCCGCAGGCGCTAGGGAAGGCTGCGGCGACGTAGGTCTTTTCGCCTTCAGGCGATTCCACGCCGACGATGAGCATGTGCTCGGCCATCCAGCCTTCGTCGCGGGCGATGTTGGAGGCGATGCGGAGGGCGAAACACTTCTTTCCGAGGAGCGCGTTGCCACCGTAGCCCGAACCGTAGCTCCAGATTTCGCGTGTCTCGGGGAAGTGAACGATGTATTTTGTGTCGTTTTGCGGCCACGGAACGTCGGCCTGGCCGGGCTGGAGGGGGGCTCCGACCGAATGCATGCAGGGGACGACCCGCTTGATGTCTTTATCGATTTCGGCGAAGACTTTGGCGCCTATGCGCGCCATGATGCGCATGTTGACGACGGCGTACGCGGAATCGGTGAGCTGCACGCCAATCTGCGACATAGGAGAGCCAATGGGACCCATGGAGAAGGGCATGACGTACATCGTCCGGCCACGCATAGAGCCGCGGAAAAGGCCCTTGAGCTTTTTGCGCATGACGTAGGGGTCTTCCCAGTTGTTGGTGGGGCCGGCGTTGTCTTTGGAGAGCGAACAGATAAAGGTGCGGTCTTCGACGCGGGCGACATCGTTGGGAGAGGAGCGCGCGTAGTAGCAGCCGGGCCAGAGGTCTTGACTGAGGCGGGTGAAGGTGCCGGCGTCGACCAGCTTCTGGCAGAGGTATTCGTTCTCTTCGTCGGAGCCATCAATCCAGTGGATGGAGTCGGGCTGGGTGAGCTCGGCCATCTTTTCTACCCAGCGGATGAGGTGCTTGTTGGTGGTGAGAACGCGAGTCGATTCTGCGTGGGTTTTTGCCGGTGAAGCCATTCGTGCCTCCGGTCCTTTTCAGGGGACTGTAAAAACACTAGAGCAGCGGAGGCATGGTTGTCCTTGGGTTCGCGGTGAAAATTTCTTAAGAAATGCGGAAAGTGAGCGGTTATCGGAGTACGGCTGGCTTGGTCGTACCGATTGTGAGGCTCGGGCTTGTTTGCGAACTTCGGCCGGCGCCGGCGGAAGCCTGAAATCCGAGGCATATACTTTTCAGGCGGAGGTAAGGAGTGTCTGGAACGCAAATTTTCGGATTGTCTTTTCTGGATGGATTCACCTTTGCCGGTTTTTTTTACTCCTGCTCGCCTGCCAGGAGCGGCAAACACGGTTTTCGCGTCTACGGATGGAGCTGTGCTGGCGGTTATCGGCAAGACCGCGTGATGCGTGAAGCCGCGCGTGGCTAGCTCGCGCAAACATTTTATGTATATAATTTTCACAACTCCCGGCGGGCGCCAACCCACCGGAAGCTGCTGTATCTCTCTACCTGAAAAGGTAGAGAATTGCTGCTATCCACCGCATGGGCAGATGGACAGCAAGGTTGAAGTTCATGCGTATGTGCATGGCTTCTTCCTCCTTTCAACGAGAGATAACGGCCCTGTTCACGCAGGGCCGTGTTGCTTTTGGCAACCTCGGTTTTGCCCATGCAGACCAATCGCTATCTTTGGCGCCTCATCGAAAGAGCATCGCCATTGTCCCACGGGGCGGGTCTGTTGAGATTCTCCGTCAGCGTCGGCCAGACATTCGACAGCCCCGATGGACGTGCTGCTGGACCTCATCCGGCGCCAGAATATCGACATCTACGAAATTCCCATGGGTCTAATTACCGGGGAGTTCCTGGAGTACTGCCGGCGCGATCGCGTCTCCAACCCAAAGGTGTCTTGAACCTTCGGTTGTATCTCCCGCATCGTAAAGAGGGAGACTTTCAGGAGCGAAGGACATGGCGCAGGCAGATAGCGCAGGAAGACGGCCGAGGGTCGTCGTTGTGGGGGCGGGGTTCGGCGGGATCAATGCCGCGATGGAGTTGGGGAAGTTGCCGGTCGATGTGACCGTGGTAGATAAGAAGAACCACCATACGTTTCAGCCGCTGCTGTACCAGGTGGCGCTGGCGGTGTTGTCGCCGGGCGAGATTGCGCAGCCGATACGGTCGATCCTGCGGAACAACAAGAACACCGAAGTGGTGATGGATGAGGTGACGGGTTTCGATACCGAGGCGCGGCGGGTGTTTTTGAAGAGCGGCGCGGAGCTGATGTACGACTACCTGATTGTGGCGACCGGGTCGACGCACAGCTACTTTGGCCGCGACGACTGGGCGAAGCTGGCGCCGGGGTTGAAGACGCTGGAGGATGCGACCGAGATCCGGCGCCGCGTGCTGCTGGCGTTTGAGTTGGCGGAGCGGCAGATGCTGGAGACAGGGGAGCATCCAGAGCTGAACTTTGTGATTGTGGGCGGTGGGCCGACGGGCGTGGAGCTTGCCGGGGCGATTTCGGACATTGCGAAGCTCTATATGCGGAGGGACTTTCGGCATATCAACCCGGCGATGGCGCAGGTGCTGATACTGGAAGGGTCGCCGCATATTCTGGGGGCGTATCCGGAAGATTTGCAGCGGAAGGCTGTGGAGCAGTTGAATGCGCTGGGGGTGACGACACGGACGAATGCGCATGTGTCGGACATCCAGCCGGGTTATGTGATGGTGGGCGAGGAACGGGTGGAGAGCGTATGCACGCTGTGGGCGGCGGGAGTGCAGGCGTCTCCGCTGGCGAAGATGCTGGGGCCGTCGCTGGGGTGCACGCTGGACCGGCGGGGGTGCATGATGGTGGACGATCATTTGAATCCGGCGGGGCATCCGGAGGTCTTCGTCATTGGCGATATGGCGCACTTCGAGCAGGATGGCAAGCAGGTCCCGGGCGTGGCGCAGCCGGCGATGCAGATGGGGGCTTATGCGGCCAAGCGGATTGGGTTGCTGGTTGACGGCCGAGCGGGGAAGCAAAAGCGGTTCCGGTATTTCGACAAGGGCGATATGGCGACCATCGGGCGCAAGGCCGCCGTGGCGCGGATTGCGTGGCCGTTCCATGCGCACTGGAGCGGCTTCATGGCCTGGGCGACATGGCTGGTGGTACACATTTTCTTTTTGATCGGGTTCCGAAACAGGCTTTCGGTGTTTCGGCAGTGGGCGTATACCTACCTGACGTTTCAGGACGGTGTACGCTTGATTATCGGCTCGCAGGATTTGCCCGGGTGGAGCGCGCTGACTGACGCGGATGCTCCGGCTGCGGCGCCTGTTGCCGAGCCTCACGCCGCGAGCGCGGCTGGAGGGCCGCGCTGAAAGCGTGCCGCGATGCAAGCTGAACTACGTCCGCCATCCGACACAACAGAGACTTTCGACTTGGCGCGCCTGCGTTTTGCCGACGCGGTGACACTGGGGCAGCAACTGCGGCGGTGCAATGAGCGAAGCAGCCGGGAGGACCACGCTGCTCAGTGTGTTGTCGAGTACCTCTACGACGCGCTGAGCGGTCCGGCACCGGACTCGCCAGACTGCGCGCTGATGCGGTGTTTCCAGACGCATCCGTATGCCGATTTGCCGGCTGAGCTGCAGGCGGCGGCGCGGCGGTTGCTGGATGGCGGCGAGCCGGCGCCCGGCTTGCGTTGCCTGGCCCTGCTGGGGTCGCGGGGCGTCGAAGCAAGATGGGACCAGCGCGAGACGTCGATCAACCACCGTGCTATTCCGCTGCCCGGCATCGCCGCCGTCCAGGGGATGCCGATGGTTGTCCGCTTGCTGGAACAGATGGGGCTGGAGGCGGAGGATATTGTCGGGCCGAAGACAAAGCTGCTGATGGATGCCTCGCACGATCGGACTTTCGGCGTATTTTACGTAGAAACGGCGCCCGGCAGCGAACACATCCCCAACCAGCAAACCTTCATCGAGCACTATGGCATTCGTAGCGTAGTGGGCATGGGAGGCATGCTGCCGAGCGGCGAAATTTTTGCCGTCGTTTTGTTTGCGCGGGTGGTTATTTCGCCTGAGGTCGCGTCATTGTTCCGCACGCTGGCGTTGAGCGTGAAGCTGGCCTTTCTCCCCTTCGCTCCTAACCAGGTTTTTTCCGCTCCCATGGACGTCACGCCGGTTTGGGAACCCACGGCCCGGTTGCGCGCGGAAGTGGAGACGCTGCACCAACTGCTGCAGCTAAACGAAACGACCGCGGCCGAGGCGGCGAGCAGGGCCGAACGCGCGGTCGAAGAGGAAAAGCGGAGCGCGGAGGCGCGCGAGGAACAGACGCGGCTGGTGCATGATCTGATTCGCGTCGGCGGGGATTCGGTGGTCGTGCTGGACCAGAATTATGTTGTTACGTTCATGAACCAGCGCGCGATGGACGAGCTTTCGGAAGGCCAGAGCCTGGTGGGGAAGCCGCTGCTGGAGGTATTTCCGGAGTTGGAAGCCACCAACTTCTGGACGCAGTACAAGCGCGTGATGGAAGACCGCGTGGCGGTTTCGTTCGAGGACTTCAGCGAGCAGAACGGGGCATGGTACAGCGTAAATGCGGCCCCGGTGGGGCGCGGGATCGCGTTCTTCTTTCGCGATGTGACGGAACGCCGGCGGCGCGACGCCGCGTTGCAGCGGACGGAAAAGCTGGCCGCCGTGGGGCGGATGGCGAGTTCGATTTCGCACGAGATCAACAATCCGCTGGAGAGCGTGACCAACCTGCTATACCTGATCCAGCACGGCGATAGCGACCATGAAGACATGCGCACGTATGCGCAGTTGGCGGCGAGCGAGTTGTCGCGGGTATCGCATATTGTGACGCAGACATTGAAGTTTCATCGCCAGTCGACGCACGCGGCGCTGTGCCGGGGGTCGGAGATTCTGGAGAGCGTGGTGGCGCTGTATCAGAGCCGGATCGTTACGCTGCGGACGACGATCCACCGGAAGTTCGTCGAGATGGACAACATGCTTTGTTTTGCGGGAGACATGCGGCAGGTGTTTGCGAATTTGATCGGCAACGCGCTGGATGCGACTGGGGAAAAGGGGCACATCTGGTTGCGGACGCGGCGTGCGCACAGTCCGCGGAACGGGCAGGCGGGCGTGCGGGTGACGGTTGCCGACAATGGGTGTGGGATGAGCGCGGCCACGCAGCGCAAGGTGTTTGAGGCGTTCTTTACGACCAAGGGAATGACCGGGACCGGGCTGGGATTGTGGGTGAGCGAAGAAATCGTGAGGACGCATCGCGGGACGATTTGGCTGAGGAGCAGGGACACCGAGGGCCGGAGCGGCACAGTGTTTGCGATCTTCTTTCCGGACTGAGCGGCGGGCGCTGTATGCGACCAGGGAGCCGGAGCTGGTGGGTGTGCATAAACCGAGCGATGGGCAATAAGATGGTGCGGAGGATTACTCGTGCCAGACAATATGCAGGAACAGGCTGCGGCTTCCGTGGTGACACGCCGCCGTTTTCTTGAGGTCGGTGGAGCGGCGTTGGCGGCAGTGGCTGCGACGGCCCCGTTAGCGGCCCAACAGGCGCAGGAGAAGGCGCCGCGGTCGGCGGACCATCATCTGCCGAATGAGCAGCAGCCGGGCGCGAACAACGATGCGCTGGATGCGGAGAACCCGAGCTCGGTGTGGGGCGTGCCGACGGATGCGGGGACAGTGAATCCGTTCAAGTATTCGTTTGCGCTGGCCCGCAAGCGCGTCGAAGCCGGTGGATGGACGCGCCAGGTGACCGAACGCGAATTGCCGATTTCAAAGACCATGGCGGGCGTTGAAATGCGGCTGGTTGCTGGTGGCGTGCGCGAACTGCACTGGCATACGTCGGCGGAGTGGGCGTTCATGATCTATGGCAATGCGCGGATTACGGCGGTGGACGCCGAGGGGCGCAGCTTCGTCAACGATGTGAAGGAAGGCGATCTGTGGCTGTTTCCGGGGGGAATTCCGCACTCGATCCAGGGGCTGGGGCCGGATGGGTGTAGATTTTTGCTGGTGTTCAACGATGGCAGCTTCAACGAGTTTGAAACGTTCCTGCTGACGGACTGGTTTCATCACACGCCGAAGGAGGTGCTGGCGAAGAATTTCGGCGTGCCCGCGTCGACGTTCGATAACGTTCCGGCGAAAGAGCTTTTTATTTTCAAGGCGGACCTTCCGCGTCCGCTGGCGGAAGAACAGAAGCAGGGCGCGGAGGGGACGGGCGAGATCGACAACGATTTCGTGTTTCGCACGGGCGCGATGAAGCCGACGAAAGTGACGGCCGGCGGCGAGGTGCGGATCGTCGATAAGAAGCTGTTTCCCGCGACGAATATCGCGGCGGCAATCGTGCGGGTGAAGCCGGGTGGGTTGCGGGAGTTGCACTGGCATCCGCTGTCGGATGAGTGGCAGTATTACATTTCGGGCAAGGGGCGGATGACGGTGTTCGAGGCCGGTGGGAAGGCGCGGACGTTCGATTTTGAAGAGGGCGATGTGGGCTATATCGAGATGTCGCGGCCGCACTATATCGAAAATGTGGGGACTGAGGACCTGGTGTTTTTGGAGGTGTTTCCGGTGGCGATGTATCAGGATATTTCCGCGGCGGAGTGGCTGGCGCATACGCCTTATCGGCTGACGAATGGGCACATCGGGACGGGGGAGGATTTTCTGCGGGGGCTGGCGAAGACGGAGAGCGTTGTGGTGCCGGTGTAGTCGGTGAGCGGGGCCCAGAAGCAGGTCTCTCCACTTCGCTGCGCTTCGGTCGAGATGACAGTTGAAGTGGCATTCATGGAAAAGGCGCCCACTGTGGGCGCCTTTTGTTGTGGGGCCTTCCAGCTATGGAATGCGGAAGACGAGGCCGGTGCTGAAGTTGATCAACTGCGTCGATGGGGCTGCGACGGTGTTGCCGCTGTAGAGGTAGCTGCCGATGGTGGTCACCGAGCCGTAGCCTACTTCAACGATCCGCCAATCGACATGCCGGTTGATCGGACGGTCGATGCCGGCCGCGATGTTGAAGACCAATTTGCTCGCGTGGATCGGACTGAGCGGCGATTTCGAGCGGCCGTCGCCGACCGAAAGCTGGGCGTAGGGCTTGAAGGAGCTGCGGATGGGTTTGGCCGCGAAACGCACACCGAAGAGAAAGCTGTTGAGCGAGGCGTTGCCGCCATGCACGATAGAGTCGCGCATATCGAGACTGATGTCGAATTTGGGCTGGTGAAACACGTCGTAGTAGCCGCCGAAGACCACGCCGCCGAAGGTCTTCGATGTGGAGCCTTCACCGAGAAACGCGAAGGGGCCGGTGTCAGGGTTCGCGGTGGAGATGTGAGTGAAGATCGGGTTGAGGTATAAGCCGCCCTGGGCGTGGATACCGATTGTGGTGAGGGCCAGGAGCAGAGCTAGAACGGGAAACCGCAATTTCATCGAAGACGATCCTCAAAGGATAGTGTAGTACGTCGGGCGTGACGCCATTGTGGGCCTGACGCATGGTCGCCAAAGTCGACAAGAAGCAGGTCCTTCGCGAAGCTCAGGATGACATATTGGTTGCGGGCGATCATTCTCCGCGTGGGTTGAGAACAAGCTCGATCATGCTTCGACGGTTTCGCGGACCTTGACCGGCGTGAGCCAGTTGTAGCGGTCGGGGACGAGGCCGTTGACGATGTCGAAGAAGGCTTTGTGGAGCATGGTGGTGATCGGCCCCATGGTGCCGTCGCCGACGAGGATCTTGTCGACCGAGCGCAGGTGCGTGACCTCCGCGGCGGTCCCGGTGAAGAAGGCTTCCTCGCAGATGTAGAGGAGTTCGCGGGGCATGGCCTGCTCGACGACCGGGATGCCGAGGGAGCGGGCGAGGGCGAGCACGGAGTCGCGCGTGATGCCGTTCAGCACGGAGTTGGCGAGCGGCGTGGTGTAGAGCGTGCCGCCGCGGATGATGAAGAGGTTCTCACCGGAGCCCTCGGAGAGGTAGCCGTTGGTGTCGAGCGCGATGCCTTCGGCGTAGCCGTTGATCTCGGCTTCCATGCGGATGAGCTGCGAGTTCATGTAGTTCGCGCCGGCCTTGGCGAGCGAGGGCATGGTGTTCGGTGCGAGGCGCGCCCAACTGGAGATGCAGACGTCCGCGCCATCGTTGCCGGGAACGTATTTGCCCCAGGGGAAGTTGGCGATGTAAATCTCGACGGGGCTCTTGAGCGGGTTGACGCCGACTTCACCGTATCCGCGGAAGGCGATGGGTCGGATATAGCAGGGCGTCACTCCATTGGCTTCGACGACGTCGATGACGGCGTCGGAGAGCTGCTCGACGGTATAGCCGAGAGGCATGCGATAGATTTTCGCGGAGTGGATGAGGCGCTGCATGTGCTCGGTGAGGCGGAAGATGGAGGCGGCTGATTCTCCGGAGCCGCCGGCGCCGGGCTGCTCGTAGCAGCGGATGCCTTCGAACACGGACGAGCCGTAGTGGATGACGTGGCTCATGACGTGGATGTTGGCCTTCTCCCATGGGATCAGTTCGCCGTTGTGCCAGATGTTGGTGGTGGTTTGCAGGGCCATTCGTCGATCTCCTTCGCGTAAAGGAAATTATACGTTTTGAGAGGTGCGGGTTGAAACGTATGTGACGGAAGGTGGTGGGCGGAGGTTTGATTGATAGCTGCCAGCCGCGGGTTTCGAGCTACGAGTTGCCAGGTTCCAGTTCCGGTTTGCGCGGGCCAAGGCTGCATCCTGCATGAGCGTGAAAGAATCGAACAAGGATGATCGATCCACACACAGCGGCGATGCGACTGGAAACTTCTGCCTATGTGCGGTTTTCGGTGCTGGCGCTGAGTTCGATTTTCTTCCTTGTCGATCCGTTTGCGGCGTTGCCGACGTTTCTTGCCGTGACGGCCGGGCAGGATGACAGCAAGCGGCGGAAGACGGCGCGGAAAGCTTCGTTGACGGCGTTTGTGGTCCTGACCACGTTCGCGGTTGCGGGGAGTTTTATCTTCAAGATGTTCGGGATTACGCTGCCGGCGTTTGAGATTGCGGGCGGCGTGATTCTGCTGCTGATCGGGCTGGACATGCTGGAGGCGAAGCGGTCGCCGACGCAGGAATCGAGCGGCGAGACGGCGGAGGCCGCGAGCAAGGACGATGTGGGGATTGTGCCGCTGGGTATTCCGATGCTCGCGGGGCCGGGCGCCATTACGAGCGTGATGGTGCTGGTGGGACAGGCCCCGGGACTGTGGAGCTGGGAGATGGGGGCGATTTTCGGGTCGATCGCCATTACCGCGGCGATCTGCTATGTGGTGCTGGGCAGCGCGGCGCGTGTCGCCAGGCTGATGGGCGAGACGGGGATTCGCATTTTGGTGCGCATTATGGGGCTGCTGCTGGTCGCGCTGGCGGTGCAGTACTTCGTGAATGGGATGGTCGACCTGGGCGTGCTGGCGAAGCCTGCGGGTTGAGGGGTTCGTGCAGGCCTGGGATCAATGCAGCAAGAGCGCTGAAGCCGCAATCAGCGCCCCAGCGACGCCGAGCACGATTCCGCCGATAAAGAACGCGCGCTGCCGCGTCAGCAGCGTGATGGACGACAGGACGACTGCGATTTCGAGCAGCGCTTCGCCGAGGTCGTAGCGCCCCGCCTGCTGTTCGGCCTTCGTCACGTCGGCTTCAAACTCCAGCGCTTTGTCTTGCTCTTCGGTGAGATCGGCGTCCCACTTCTTGCTGTGCGCTTTGTAGTCGTTGAGCTTTTGCTGAACGGCCGCCGAACTGGCGTCGGCCTGCAGCGTCAACATGTCGGAAGCGATGAGATATTCATTCTGGCGAATCTTCTTGGCCTGGTACAGGTTCCACTGGTCGGAAGCGCGAGACTGCTGCAATACGGCTTCGGTGTGGGTGCGATGGCCGAGGACGGTGACCATCGCGACCAGAACGGCGAGGATGCTGATGGCGAGCGAAACGTAGGTCAGGCCGGACTCGCCGCCCTCTTCAACCTGCTTGCGAAATTCGTCGATCTCGGTGGGTTCCATGGGGTGATTGTAGCGGTGATGGCTGTGTATTCCACAGCTTTCCACAGGCGGGCGGTGGCGGCGGAGTTGCACGATACGGGGATGGCTGTTACTCTTGGGAAGTCGCAGAGAGACAGTCTCTGTGTGCCAGACGCGGGGTTGCAAAGCGAAGCTACCTGCGGTATTCTGGATGAGTAAGGAAATCAGCTTCGCGCCCGAGCCCAGTTGGAACATGAACTGGAGCGTTGACGGCAAGCCGGAGCGCAGTCCAAGCGTTTGAACGCGATGTAAGAGCTCAAATGAGCCGATCGTACCCAAACCCAAGCCACTGCAAGGCCAAGATCGGGAGCCAAGCGCTCTGCGATTCGTTATCGAATCGTTACGATGTTTTGAAAATTTGCGCTGTTCAAACGGTTCCGAAGGGAAAGTTTGACAAGGTGTTGACAAGCGAATCGAGGTTTAGTAATCTCGAAAAGTTCGCGCAAAACGGTCGAGCAAGTCCAGTGAGTGAAGCGGTAAGCCTGGGATGCGCTGGTTAGCAGTAAAGCCAGACCACTCGACGAAACACCAACAGCGCCATCAAGTTCGAGGACACAAGTCGAGGGTTTATCCCCGATGTTGGTCCTTGATCCAAAACTGCCCGCTTAGGCGTGAGCAGTCAGGATCTTTGACAACATAGTTGAACGTGCCAGTCGTGAGATGAAGTGACCTTTGGTTGTGTC
>DASRLB010000475.1:0-2399 GCA_035648695.1 Acidobacteriaceae bacterium
TGGATAGTGCTATCACCAAGTCGGTTCGTCGGCTGGAGGTGTTCACCGGTGCGGGGCGCCGTCGGACCTGGAGCGACGAGGACAAGGCGCGGGTGGTCGCGGAGATCGAGACCAGCGGCGATTCTGTTTCTGGCGTGGCACGGCGGCACGGATTGTCGCCGCAGCAATTATTCGGCTGGCGTCGGCGAGCTAGGGAAGCTCAGGCGGTCGTTTCCAGGGACGGTGAACCACGGTTCGTCCCGGCGGTGGTCGACCGGGCACCATGCGACACTGCGGGATTTCGGCAGCGCATGACGCGGCAACAGCATCGGGACGAACCGCTCACCGGAACGATCGAGGTTGCGATCGACGGTGTGACGGTACGCATCGGCGCTGGCGCCCCGGCGGACACAATCGCCGCGGTGTTGCGGGCGTTGAAAGCCGGCGTATGATCGGCCCGACCGGCGCGGTGCGGGTGATGGTGGCGACCAGGCCTGTGGACTTCCGCAAGGGTGCCGATGGATTGGCGGCGCTGGTGCGCGAGAGCCTTGCGACGGATCCGTTCTCGGGCGCGGTCTACGTGTTCCGCGCCAAGCGTGCGGACCGGATCAAGCTGGTGTATTGGGACGGCACGGGTCTGTGCCTGTTCGCTAAGCGATTGGAGGATGGCATCTTCCGCTGGCCGAAGATCGAAGACGGCGTGATGCATCTGTCGGCCGCGCAATTGTCGGCGCTGCTGGAAGGACTGGATTGGCGGCGTGTTCATGCGGCGCGTGAGACGGTGACGCCGGCGCAACCAGGTTGATACTTGCTGCTGCGACGAATTGAATCAGCCGCATCGGGCGGGTCGCAAAATGCCGGTAAATATGATCTGATTTGATCATGCCGCGCGACGCATTGCCCGATGATTCCGAGACCCTGAAAGCGATGCTGCTCGCCGAGCGGGTGCAGAACGAACGGCTGCGTCAGATCATCAGGGACCTGCAGCGCCACCAGTTTGGCCACCGGGCGGAAACGCTGCCCGAGGACCAGATGCTGCTGGGCCTGGAAGACGTCGAACAGGCGGTGGCGAGTGACGCGGCTGGCGCGGAGCAGGCAACACCGGCCGCGCGACAGGCCGGAGTTGCGAAGCGTCGAGCCAATCGCGGCGTGCTGCCGGCGCATCTGCCGCGGATTGAAACCACCATCGACATCGACGACAAGAGCTGCCGTTGCTGCCAGGGGGCGTTGCACCGGATCGGTGAAGAAAAGAGCGAGCGGCTGGATATCGTGCCGGCCCAGTTCCGGGTGCTGGTCACGATCCGCCCGAAATATGCTTGCCGCCAATGTGAGGATGGCGTCGTGCAGTCCCCGGCACCGGCGCGGCTGATCGAAGGTGGGCTGCCGACGGAAGCCACCATCGCCCAAGTCTTGGTCTCCAAATATGCCGATCATCTGCCACTGTATCGCCAGGCCCAGATCTACGCCCGCCAAGGCGTCAACCTCGACCGTTCGACGCTGGCGGACTGGGTGGGACATGCCGCCTGGCATCTGCGTCCGCTCCACCAACGCCTGCTCGACAAACTCAAGGAGCGGCCAAAACTGTTCGCCGATGAGACCACGTTGCCGGTGCTGGATCCTGGCCGCGGCCGTACTAAGACCGGGCAGCTATGGGCCTATGCCGCCGATGACGAGCCATGGGCAGGATCCGATCCGCCGGGCGTGGCCTATGTCTACGCCCCAGACCGCAAAGCCGAGCGGCCGATCATCCATCTCGATGGCTTCAAGGGCGTCTTGCAGGTGGATGGCTATGCCGGCTACCGCAGGCTGGCCGAGCGCGGCGACGTGCGCCTTGCATTTTGCTGGGTCCATGTGCGGCGCAACTTCTACAAGCTCGCCACGCCCGGTCCTGCGCCGATCGCCAGCGAAGCGCTTCAGCGCATTGCTGCGCTGTATGCGATTGAGAAGGACATTCGGGGCCGCAGCGCCGAGGAGCGTCGCCTGGCCAGGCAGCAGAAAAGCCGACCGCTGATCGACGCATTGGAGAGTTGGCTGCGCACAAAACTTGGCCTGATCAGCCAGAAGGGCAAGCTCGCCGAGGCGATCAACTACGCCCTGTCGCGTTGGGAGGGATTGACCCGCTTCCTCGACGACGGTCGCATTGAGCTCGACAATAACGCCGTCGAGCGTTCCATCCGCCCGATCACGCTGAACCGGAAAAATGCATTGTTCGCTGGCTCTGACGGAGGCGCCGAGCACTGGGCCACCATCGCAACGCTGATCGAAACCTGTAAACTCAACGATATCGATCCGCTTGGCTATATGACAGATGTCCTCACCAGGATCGTCAACGGTCATCCAAATCGCGATATCGACGCGCTATTGCCCTGGGCTTACAGAAAGCAAGCCCTCAGAGCCGTGGCCTGAGAACGACGCTTACG
>DASRLB010000476.1:0-5335 GCA_035648695.1 Acidobacteriaceae bacterium
GTAGCCGAATCCATCAACGCCCAGCTCTACGAAGGCAAGTACGACCCCGCCGCCGACAACAACACCGCCGCCGTCCTCCGCCTCGCCAAAGAGGCCCGCCGCGATGCCGCCAACTTCGGCTGCGACATCCTCATCGTCGACACCGCCGGGCGTCTAGGTATAGACGAGGCGTTGATGAACGAGATGGCGGAGTTGAAGAAGCTCCTCAACCCCACCGAAATCCTCTTCGTCGCCGATGCGATGACCGGGCAGGACGCGGTCAACTCGGCCAAGGCCTTCAACGACAAGCTCGCCATCACCGGCACCATCCTCACCAAGATGGACGGCGACTCGCGCGGCGGCGCAGCGCTTTCGATCCGCCAGATCACGGGCCAGCCGATCAAGTTCCTCGGCACGGGAGAGAAGCCTGACGCGTTTGAGGCCTTCCATCCGGACCGCATCGTCGGCCGCATCCTGGGCATGGGCGACATCGCGACGCTGCTCGAACGCGCCGACGAAAAGCTCGACCGCGGCAAGGCCGAAGCCTTCGCGAAAAAGGCTCTCGGCGGCGAGGGCTTCTCGCTCGAAGACTTCCGCGACCAGCTCCGCCAGATCAAAAAGCTCGGCAGCATGAAGTCCATCCTCAAGATGCTCCCCTCGGTCGGCCCCATGGCCGGCATGGCCCAGGCTGCGGAGAACGTCGACGAAAAGCAATTCGCCCGCGTCGAATCCATCATCGACTCGATGACCGCCAAGGAGCGCCGCAACGCCTCCATCATCAACGGCAGCCGCCGCAAGCGCATCGCCCTGGGCTCTGGCACAACGGTGCAGGAGGTCAACAACCTCCTCCGCCAGCACACGCAAATGAGCAAGATGTTCAAAACCATGGGCAGCGGTGGCGGCAAAATGCAACAACGCCTGATGAGCCAAATGGGCGGCGGGCAGAGATTCGGAAGGTAGCTTAGATTGACGTTGCTACGCTGAGCAGGTTCTTGGCTGTGAAGTAATTAGCAAAGCACTTCTCGTCCAAATTAGTAGCGAGCCACACTGCGTTCACGAGTCGAGACCTTCTGAACACAACGGGCAAGCTGCGGCAATGGCTAGGTCTCCTTTCAGAACTGTACCGACCAATGATGTTTTTCACCACCCAGATCACAGGCATCGGGGTGGAAGGGGCCACAACTCAGAAGGAAGTACTCCCTAGCCTTCGAGTCATCATGTTCACGCTGGAAGAGCTTCGCTATCTGATAGCAGCCTTCTCGGTCCCGTGCATCGCCCCCGCTGAAATCCATGTCGAAGCGGACACTCAGCGGGCAGGCTGCAAGATATGCATCTTTCGCCTTTTGATAGTCCTGCGGTACGCTTCCTCCCTGCTCGTAAAAATTCCCAAGAGCCGTGCAACTCCACACATATTGATATGTCTTGCAGGCCATGAAATAGAGCTTGAACGCTCGTGCTTCGTCACTTCCCACTCCCCAACCGTTCTTGTAGAGGTCGCCAAGATCTTTGCATGCCTCGCCGCTGTCCAGAGCGCAAGCGCTCTCCAAGGCAGGAAAAGCTGCAGAGAAGCGCTTCTGTCGATATAGATCCACAGCCGCTTGCGCACCAGGGATCACAACTGGCTTGTTTCTCGTTAAGAGATGAATTGCAATTCCGGCAACAAACGGCGACAAGACCACAACGAACAATCCGAGACAGCCAAGGGCCAGGCGGCCACGAAGAGAAAACCTTTTTCGTTTGTCGGGAGTAGCCAACACAGATGGCTTGCTTTCAGCCGGTAGAACGATCCTCTTGAGCGGCGCGGTTGCGATCGCCAGTGCGCCCGATGCGCTTAGGGTGCGCCAGTTGAACTTCGGGCGCACGATAACGGGTTTGTTTTCTTGAGAAGGTATTTTGACGCGACATCGCCGCGCAATAAAGGTCTCGGCTCGTTTTCCCTTTACCGTCTCCTCTTCACCATAGAGGCGCTTGGAGTCGACCGAAAGAGCGGAGAACGTGTTTCGGTCCACCAATATCTCGCCTGCGACACCAGCCCCCTCCAAACGCACAGCATTCGCGATAATGATGCCAGCGTATTCTACCTGACCATCCTGCGCGCGGCTTGCGCTGAGGTCGCCAGTTGCCATTCCTATCCGAAAGCGCCTCTCGGCGAGACTCTCGTTACGCTGAACGTTATGCTCACTGGCGAATACATGAATATGGAAGGCGAAGCAGTGCGCGTCCTCGGCTTTTTCGAATAGGAGGATGACACCGTCACCAGTTCTAGCCACCACCCGATGAACGTGTTCTTCAGGGAGCTGGGTCAGGGCTCGGTCTACAAAAGCCTGTATTTGTCGACTCAGCCCAATCACGCTATGGGCATCAAGGCTTTCTTCCAACACCCTGGCGACGTTGCTGAAGCCGACCATATCGATGACGACGATAGTCCCTCGCGTCATAGCGACCGTTATTTGCGGCCCGGATTCCTCGGATGGATCGAAAGATATCATGAAGACAGTTCTTGGAGTAGCAAGAAGCGTAGAGCTGCCGCGGTAAGCTGAGAAAACAATACCCTTCCGGCGTCCGTGAGGCAAGAGTTAGGATTTCAACGTGGCGGGTGGCCCGCTCATAAAACCCGCACAATCGGGGTGCCCCGTTCATCGCGGCTTCATGCGATGAGCGGGCATTCGCAAAGCGAACCGTCCCCCGCCCATCTCCAGGCTCCACCTCCAAACTCCGGAAGGGCCGGGTTTCCAACCTGGCCATAAAAAGCCGCGCCAAAGGCGCTTCCACGCTGCCGCAGGCCGTCGTGCAGGCGCCGCCGAAACGACCAATTGCCGTCCTTCAATAAGCTCCTACTGCTTCCTCATGCGCACCTTCAAGTCATGTGCGATGTCCCTCACCTGGGCCGATTTTGTCAGCACCCCGATGGATAAAGTATCCGCCCCGCTTTTATCCACCTCGGCATGCAGGTCCTTTGCCACCGCCGCAAGTGCATCTGCCCTGGATCGCATCTGCTCGAGGTCCTCTGCGCCTTCGGGCAGTTTGGCCTTCCTGGTTCCCTCTTCGCGCCTGCTTGCCTGCCCATCCGGCAGCAGCACCATGTGGATGTTTCCCGCAAGCTGCTCGACCGCGGCCGCAACCTGAGCTTCCTGCGCAAGGACCGCATCGCTCTGCGGCTGCGCGAGCGATTTCTGCAGCGTCTCCGCCAGCACCACAACCTCCACCGACGTGCGTGCAATCAGTTCAAACCGGCGCCGGTTGTACTCCGCCACCTGCTTTGATGTGTCGGGTTTGACAGGATCCGTGGGCCTGCCGTAAATCTTCTCCAGGTCAGGCGGTCGCGGCGCGGGATCCTTGAGCATCGAACTCAGTTCCGCGCTATTCGCCTGGGCCATCGCTTTGGCAGACATCACCGCAAACCCGGCAACAGCAAGTACTGCGCAAACGACCTTCGACGCCGGCCTTCCCATCAGGAGCCTCTTTCGCGATGCCTTCTAAGATTATGACGCGAATTTGCGGTTCGGCGGATTGCATTCAGGTCATTTCGTCCTCCGGAATCCATCCCCCTTTCTGCTATGGACCGCGCTTGCCGCTTTTTCCGCGTAAACCTTGATCCAGTGCGTACGCATGAAGTCCTACAGCCGTTCGGCGGGTGGCCCGATCATAAGGCGGGTGGCCCGGGTCTGGGGTGACCCATCTTCGCGACTGTCTCATCGTCGCTAAGGTGGGCATTCGCGCGAAGGCGCGAACCGCTCCCGCCCATTCCCATACACCCTCGCCAGCCCACCTTAGCCGCAAAAAGCCGCGGCGAAGATGGGTCACCCCGGCTGTTGTGCCACTATGGACTGTGCTGTTGCGTTGCGCGGTCCGGCTGTTGTGCCACTATGGACTGTGCTGTTGCGTTGCGCGGTCCGGCTATTGTGCCAATATGGACACCGCTGTTACGCCGCACGGCCCGGCTATTGTGCCAATATGGACACCGCTGTTACGTTGCACGGCCCGGCTGTTGTGCCAATATGGACACCGCTGTTACGCCGCACGGCCCGGCTATTGTGCCAATATGGACACCGCTGTTACGCTGCACGGCCCGGCTGTTGTGCCAATATGGACAGCGCTGTTGCGCCGCACGGCCCAACTATTGCGCCACCCAACACGCGCCTAGTCTAAAATCCCACCATGCCGACAGGTCTCAAGCGTTACCAAACTTCCGGCCACGACCACGCCATCAATTTCTGCTGCTACCACCATCTCGCCTATCTCAACACCCCAGAGTCGCGCGACCTATTCGAGCGTTCCCTCGAACAAACCCGCCGCAAATATAACTTCGACATCCTCGGATACGTTGTCATGCTGGACCACGTACACCTGCTCGTCTCAGAACCGCCTGAACACCCACTCTCAAAAACCATGCAAGCGCTAAAGGTCTCCGTCAGCAAGCAGCTTCCGCAGCGCCCATTCTGGCAAGACCGCTATTACGACTTCAACGTCATCACTATGCCCACGCTTATCCAGAAGCTGAAGTACATCCACCGCAACCCGGTGCGCGCAGGCCTCGTCGAAACGCCCGAAGAATGGCCGCACTCCAGCTACCGCACCTACCTGACCGGCGAACAACGCACCGTGCAAATCAAAACAACTGCGTGACAATCCATCGTCGCAACGGTTTTTGGTACTTTAGAGCAAACACAAATGCCGGGGTGACCCATCTTCGCCGTGCTTTTTGCGGCTAAGGTGGGCATTCGAGGGATGCCCCGCTCCCGCCCCTCCCCAGGGCCCACACAAACCGGGAAGGGCCACGCCTCCGGCTCGGCTATCGAAACCCGCGCCCGCCGCGCGAGGCCCACTCGCCACCTCGGCACAGCTAGTGAGCGATGGCGTGGTCGGCGGGGATGTTTTCGCCCGACCAGATGCGTTTTTGCGTCCACGGGGCGGCGG
This sequence comes from Acidobacteriaceae bacterium, assembly GCA_035648695.1. Taxonomy (GTDB): domain Bacteria; phylum Acidobacteriota; class Terriglobia; order Terriglobales; family Acidobacteriaceae; genus Granulicella. The sequence goes on from DASRLB010000476.1 coordinate 4,897, forward strand.
GGGCGGTCCAGAAGGGATCGTTGGGTGGGAGCCCGAGGTGCAACATGCCGACTGCACAGAGGTAGAGGCTGCCGGTCGAGATGTAGGGCTCGCCGCGGGCGGGTTGGTGGCCTACGGCACCGATCTGGAGCCAGCCGAGTTCGTCGAAGGTGCCGGGCGCGGAGATCATGCGGCGGATGACGGCGGTGAGGGCGGAACGAGCTTCGGCGGGCGATACCGCGGCGGGGAGTTGGCGCAGGAGCGCGATTTGCGAGAGCGTCTGGAGTGCGCCGAAGCGGTAGGTGCTGGAGCGGCCAATGACGGGGAACGTGGCTTCCGGGGAGATGAGTTCCTCTTCGATCTGGGCGTAGCGGCGGGCGCGTTCGAGGATGACCGGGGCGTTGGAGGCGAGCGGGGAATGCTGGCGCTCCACGACGGCCATGATGTCGAGCAGCATGGG
>DASRLB010000477.1:0-7811 GCA_035648695.1 Acidobacteriaceae bacterium
GACAGGGTGGTGCCGCTGAACTCCGCGCCCTGCGATGTTTGCCTGTTCTGCCGGCATGGGCAACAGAATCTTTGTGACGATTTGCTGTTCAACAACGGAGCGTATGCCGAGTACATACGTATTCCGGAACGGATCGTGGCGAAGAATACGCTGCGGGTCCCGGACGGGTTGCCGCTGGAACATGCGGCGCTGACCGAGCCGCTGGCGTGCGTGATGCGGGGGCTTGAGGAATCGAATGTGCAGATGGGCGACACGATGATCGTGTTGGGCGCCGGACCGATTGGATTGCTGTTTATCCATGCGGCGTCGCTGGCGGGCGTGCATGTGATTGCCGTGGTAAAGCGCAGCGACCAGGTGCGGACGGCGGCGCGGTTCGGTGCGGAGCAGGTGCTGCGGATTGCGGACGTGGGCAATCCGGTTGCGGCCGCGCGGGCGCTGACGCCGGACAGACGTGGCGCGGATATTGTGATCGAAGCCGTGGCTACCTCGCAGGCGTGGCAGTGGGCGACGCAGATGGCGCGCAAGGGCGGCCTGGTGAATTTGTTTGCGGGACCGCCGGCGGGGACGAAGGTGGAGTTCGATACGAACTTGCTGCACTACTCGGACCTGACGTTGAAGGCGAGCTTCCATCACACTCCGGCGACGGTGCGGAGAGCGTTCGAGCTGTTGTGTTCGGGGAAATTCCGGAGCGAGGATTTTGTGACGTCGACGGCGACCATTGACGAGCTGCCCGAAGTGTTTGCGAAGATGATGGTGCGGCCGGCGGAGGGGATTGCGCCGGACATCAAGACGGCGGTGTTTCCGCATGGGCGCGAGGTGCGGCCGTGACCGCGGTGGCGAGTGGGGTCGATGACAATTTAGCGGGGGCGCCGGCGGAGTATCGGACGCCGCCTGTGAGGCCGACGCTGGCCGAGGCGCAGGCCTGGTGCAAGCATCTGGCGACTACGCACTATGAGAATTTTCATGTGGCGACGCTGTTTTTGCCGGCGGCGCTGCGACCACATTTTCATAGCGTGTATGCGTTTTGCCGAACGTCGGACGATTTGGGCGATGAGGTTGCCGATACGGCTACGGGGACTCGTTTGCTGGGGCAGTGGCGGGCAATGCTGCATGAATGTTTTGAGCGCCCGGAGTTGTCGAAACATCCGGTGTTTGTGGCGTTGCAGCCGACCATTGCGGCTTGCGAATTGCCGCGCGGGCCGTTCGACGATTTGATTTCGGCGTTTGAGGAAGACCAGGTGCTGACGCACCATGAATCGCTGGGGAGTTTGGAACGGTATTCGCGGTTCTCGGCAAACCCGGTGGGGCGGCTGGTGCTGTTGGTGTCGGGCTATCGGACGGAAGAATGCTTTGGGTTGTCGGATGAAATTTGCACGGGGTTGCAGTTGGCGAATTTTTATCAGGACATTGTGGAAGATGATGCGCGCGGCCGGCGGTATGTTCCCGCGGATGCGATGGCGCGTTTTGGCGTGACCGATGCGCAGATTCGGGAGCGGCGGTTCGATGCGAATTTTCGCGCCATGATGAATTTTTTGGTCGGCGATGCGCGGGCGAGGCTGAAGCGCGGCGAGCGGATTGTGGAGCTTGTGGACCGCGATCTGGCGGCGACGCTGGCGCTGTTTGTGAAGGGCGGCAACGCGATCCTCGATGCGATTGCGGCACAGGACTACGACACGCTGCGGACTCGGCCGGTGGTGACGAAGGCGGCGAAGATGCGGCTGCTGGCGGGAGCGCTGGTGGGCAAGGCGGCGGCTGTGGTGCTGCCACCGAAGCGGCGCGGAGTACGGGCGTGAGCGATGCTCGACTGATTGCTGCTTACGCTGCCTGTCGCGCGATCGCCAAGCGCGAGGCGAAGAATTTTTATTATGCGTTTCGGGTGTTGCCGCGGCATAAGTCGGATGCGATGTGCGCGGTGTATGCGTTCATGCGCAAGGCCGATGACCTGGCGGATGACGAGTCGATGCCGATCGACGTGCGGCGGGATGCGATGACTGCTTGGACCGCGCAGTGGCGGGCTTCGAGGGGCGGAGCGACCGATGACGATATGTTTCTTGCGCTGAACGATACGCAGAAGCGGTTTGGGATCTCGAATGAGTTGCTGGAGCAGCTTGTGGCGGGGACGACGCTCGATTTAGAAGAAACTCCCGAAGGCGTTGTTAGCTACAGTGGCACGACCATTACGGCCGGGGGCAAGGCGACGGAGTCTTTCCAGATATTCGAAAGCTTTGACGCCCTATACCGGTACTGCTATCTGGTCGCGTCGGTCGTTGGTCTCGTGTGCATTCGCATCTTCGGATATGACGATCCGAGGGCCGAAAAATTTGCCGAGGAAACAGGTATTGCATTCCAACTGACGAACATCGTCAGGGACATCAAAGAAGACGCGGAGCGGGGCCGCATTTACTTGCCACTTGATGACCTGCAAGCAGCTGGTCTTGAAGTGGAGCACCTTTCGCAGGCTGTGAAAGGCACATGGTTGCCGTCCGCTGCGCTTGAAGTCTTGCAAGTCGAAATTCGCAGGGCGCAGGAATATTATCGTGCGGCGGATCAACTCATTCCTTTGCTGGACAAGGATTCGCGGTCGGCGATGCGGGTGCTCGTGCGGATTTATCATCGGCTGCTGGAGCGTATTGCCGCTGACCCTGCTGCGGTGTTTCGCGAGCGCGTGTCGGTGCCGACGCGCGAGAAGCTGATGGTCCTGGCGGGCGGTGCGATGGGGTCGCTGAAGGCGCGTGTGCTGAAATGAGGGCAGCCCAGCAGAGCGATGTGTTGATTGTCGGCGCGGGAGTGGCGGGGCTTGCTGCAGCGGTGGCGTTGTCGGGTGCGGGTGCAAACGTTGCGCTGCTGGAGCGCAAGCCGTATGTGGGCGGGCGGGCGTATTCGTATCCGCATCCGGCGTTGGATGAGGTCATCGATTCGCAGCATGTGCTGCTGGGATGTTGTACAAATCTTGTCGATCTTTGCAGGTTATGTGGGGCGGACAAACATATTCGCTGGTACGATCGGATTACTTTTCTTGAGCCGGAGGGCGACTTGCGCGCGGTGCGGCGAAGCGACATTGGGCCGAGTTTTTTGCCGCCGCCGGGACATTCCGCGTTGAGTTTTCTGGGCGCGTCGATGTTGTCGATCGGCGACAAGGCGCGCATTGCTGCTGGGCTGATGGAGTTTTTGCGGGGCTATCCGGCGAGCGATGCGGAGGCATTTTCGGAGTGGCTGAAGAGGACCAAGCAGACTCAGCGCGCGATGCGGCATTTCTGGGAGCCGGTGATCGTCGGCGCGTTGAACGATGGCTTTGAGCGATGCTCGACGCGCTATGCGGCGCAGGTGTTTTATGAGTCGTTCCTGAAGTCGGCGGAAGGCGGACGGTTGGGGATTCCGACGCAACCGATGTCGGAGTTTTACGATGCGGTCGCGCAGTTGGCGGTGCGGCAGGGAACCGCGATGCATTTGCAGGCTGGTGCGGAGGCGATTGCGCGGCTTGCCGATGGGCGATGGCAGGCGACGGCTTCCGATGGAGCGGCGCATGTTGCGGAGAATGTGGTGCTCGCTCTGCCGTTCGAGCAGACGTTGCGACTGTTGCGGACGCTGCCCGAGTATGAGTGCGCGCGGGTGCAGGTTGAGCCGATGCTTGAGCACTTTTCACATGCGCCGATTACGACCGTGCATCTCTGGTTCGATCGCGAGGTTACGACGCTCGATCATGCCGCGCTGCTGGATACGCGGATTCAGTGGATGTTCAATAAGACGCGAATACGCAGAGATGAGACTGCGGGTGGGCAGTATCTGGAGCTGGTGATCAGCGCGTCGTTCGCGGAGTTGGAGATGATGCGGGAACAAATTTTGTCTTCGGCGTTGGAAGAGGCAGCGAGGTTTTTTCCTGCGGTGCGCGAGGCGCGGATTCTCAAGTCGGGCGTATTGAAAGAAGCGCGTGCGACTTTTTCCGTGACGCCCGGGTTGGATGCGTATCGGCCGGCTGCGGCGACCGCGAGTCGCGGGCTGTTTCTGGCGGGAGACTGGACGCGGACGGGCTGGCCTTCGACGATGGAAGGCGCGGTGCGGAGCGGGCGGCTGGCGGCGGAAGCGGTGGCTGGAAATGGGCCTCGGTTTCTGGCGGACGATCTTCCAGCTACAGGGTTGATGCGCATTCTGGCCTGAAATGCGACAGTCGCGGACCGGCAAGACGAGTTCCAATCAAAAAAAGATTCAACAAATACGCAACTTCGATGCGGGAGTGCTGTTTCAATCAGCAGCGTTGCGGCGCTTCGTTGGTTTTCGCTCCTGTTTCAACCGCGCACGCGCGTGGAGGCCCCTCATGCATCGTTTGGCTCGTTCGTTGGTTTTCCTTGCCGCTATTTTGGCAGTGGCCGGTTGTTCGGGGGGCGGCAATGCCGGCGGTGGAGGCGGAACTCCGCCACAGATCGGCGTGAGCGTCACGGGACCCGCGACGACGCGTCTGCTGACGACGGCGCAATTTTCGGCGACCGTATCGAACACGACAAATCAGAATGTGACCTGGCAGGTGAATGGCGTTACCGGAGGCAGCAGCGTCTCTGGGACAATTTCGACGAGCGGACTCTATACAGCGCCGGGGACGATGCCCACGCCGGGTAGTGCGACGATTGCCGCGGTCAGCAAGGCTTTGGATACCGCTTCGGGTTCCGCGACCGATACGCTGTGGAACCCGCTGCCGGTATTGACCGCCGCTACCGCGACGCAGCAGGGAACGAGTCAGAATTATTTTGTCGACGCGGTGGGCAGCGGGTTTGTGCCGACGTCGGCGATCCAGGTTGGCGGCAATAGTGTGGCGACGACGTTCGTCTCCGCGACGGAATTGCAGGCGACGATAACTGTAACGGCGGGGACGTCGACGATTGCGGTGGATGTGTCAAATCCCGCGCCGGGAGCGGCGATTTCTTCTGTCGTCAACGCGCCGGTTGCGGTTGTGCTGGCGACGGCGTCGACGGCCGCGCGGCTGTTGGACCAGGCTACGTTCGGTCCGACGATTGCGGATATTCAGCATGTGCAGGCGGTTGGGATCAATGCTTATCTGACGGAGCAGTTTGCGCAGCCTACGTCTACGCTCGCACAGATTCCGACCAACCCTCTGCCCGCGGCCTGCACCAACACTGCTTATCCGTGCGCGGAGTCGGAGTGGTGGACGGTGGCGATTACCGGGCCCGACCAATTGCGGCAGCGCGTTGCGTTTGCGATGTCGGAGATGTTTGTGGTGTCGACGCAATCCATTCCGGGGCAGGCGATTCCTTCGTATCACAATGCGCTGGCGAACGATGCGTTTGGCAATTTCCGGACCATGATGAACGACGTCACGCTTTCGACCGCCATGGGCGCTTACCTGAATATGCTGAACAGCGCGAAGCCGCCGACGGGACAGATTGCGAATGAAAACTATCCGCGAGAACTGATGCAGTTGTTTACGACCGGGCTGTATCAGTTGAACCAGGATGGGAGCTTGCAGCTGGATGGTTCGGGCAATCCCATTCCGGCGTATACGCAGGCGCAGGTGCAGGCGTTTGCGCGGGCCTATACAGGATGGACTTACTCCCCTGTGGGCGGTGGCACGCCGCCAAAGTTTCCGGCTGTCATCAACTGGGTCGACCCGATGGGTCTGTACGAGGCGCAGCATGATTTGACTGCGAAAATATTGCTGGATGGGACCACGTTGCCCGCCGGGCAAAATGGGACACAGGACCTGAAAGGCGCGCTGGACAATATTTTTGCTTCGCAGAATGTGGCCCCGTTTGTTTGCACGCAACTGATTCAACACCTTGTCGCGAGCACACCGAGTCCGGCGTATGTGGCACGAATCTCCGCGGTGTTTGCGGACAATGGGGCGGGCGTACGCGGCGATTTGAAGGCGGTCATCCGGGCGATTCTCACCGATACCGAAGCGCGGGCCGGCGATACGAACTCGTCCTTCGATGGCGGACACTTGCGCGAGCCTGTGCTGTTTATTACGGCGATGATGCGTGGGTTGAATTTCACGAATACCGATGTCAACGGGTCTTATTATGGGCTGTCGAGCCAGAGCACGAAGCTGAATGAAGAGCCGTATCGCGCGAACTCTGTGTTCAACTTCTTTCCGCCGGGTTATGTGATTCCGGATTCGACGCTGAATGCGCCGGAGTTTGGGATCGAGAATACCGCGACGGCTGTGTTGCGACTCTCGCTGGCGGATTCAATTGTGAATAACAAGATCAAGGGCTTCAATGTCGATCTGTCCAGTTTCAGCGCGTTGGCGGCTAATCCGGCGAACCTTGTGGATGCGCTGAACATGTTGCTGATGCACTCGCAGATGCCGACCAACATGCGGACCACCATCATCAACGCCATTACGCCGCTGAGCAATAATGCGCAGCGTGCGCGCGTGGCGATCTATCTCGTCATTACATCTTCGCAGTACAAAGTCATTCACTAACACCGAACCGGAAGAGGGCCACATCATGCGCGCCAATCGTCGCAGCTTCATCAAATATGCTTCACTTGCAGCCGCGGGAAACCTTGCGGGACTGCGGCCGTTTGGGACTCTGAACGCGCTGGCGCAGAGTGGTACGGACTACAAGGCGCTGGTGTGCATCTTCCTGTTTGGCGGCAACGATGCGAACAACATGATCATTCCGTTCGACGTTTCCGGCTACAACAATTATGCGAACATCCGGGGACCGCTGGCGCTGGCGCAGAACACTCTGCTGCCGCTGACGCCGCTGCCGAACTTCGCGCTGAACCCTAATCTGCCGGACATCCAGACGCTGTTCAACAGCGGCAACGCTGCGCTGGTCGCCAACGTCGGCACGCTGATCCAGCCGACGACGCGAGCGCAATTCATGGCGGGAAACACGCTGCCGTCGAACCTGTTTTCGCATCCGGACCAACAGCTTGAGTGGCAGAATCAGGCGTCGAGCGGAGCGACGCCGACCGGGTGGGCGGGGCGGATGTCCGACCTGCTGGGCAAGACGTATAACGGCAGCGCGACGATCCCGATGATTACGTCGGTGGGCGGGGACACGCTGTTTTGCAACGGCGCCACGAGCACGCCGGTGTCGGTTTCGCCGGGGAATATTGGCGGCGCGAGTTGCTCGGAGGGCTCGGAGTGTACGGCGCGGCAAACGGCGGCGCAGGCGCTGCTGACGTTCAACTCCGGGATTTCGCTGGTTACCGCGGACGACCAGATTACGTCGAACGCTTACAACTACGCGCAAATATTGTCCGCGGCGACGCAGTCTGTGACGCCACTGAAGACTGTGTTCCCGGCGAGCGGATTGGGCGCGCAGTTGCAGCAGATTGCGCAGATCATCCAGGTGCGCGCCGCGCTGGGTGTGCAGCGACAGATTTTCTTTGCGGGCATCGGCAACTTCGATACCCATGCAGACCAGATCGCGTTGCAGAGCGCGTTGCTGGCGGGCATCAGTCCGGCGATTGCGGCGTTCTACCAGTCGACGGTAGAGATGGGAATTCAGGACAACGTGACGAGCTTTACGATGTCGGACTTCGCCCGGACATTCCAGCCGAACTCGAATACGGGCTCGGACCACGCGTGGGGGTCGCACCACATTGTGGTTGGAGGAGCGGTGAAGGGCGGCAAGATGTACGGGACGTTCCCGACGCTGGCGCTGGCGGGGCCGGACGACTCGGGCACGAATGGGCGGTGGGTGCCGTCGACGGCGAGCTCGCAATATGCGAGCACGCTGGCGCAGTGGTTCGGCGTGCCGGTCGGGCAGTTGTCCCAGGTGTTGCCGAATATTGGGAACTTCAGCGTGAACAATCTGGGGTTTGTGTAGGTCTACGGTCTGTAC
>DASRLB010000478.1:0-5404 GCA_035648695.1 Acidobacteriaceae bacterium
GCCAGCATCCAGCTCGTCGACGACACGACAGAGATGATGGTGATCTCGCAATTCGGCAAGATCATCCGCATCGACACCAAATCCGTCCGTGCCGCCGGCCGCGCCACCATGGGCGTCAAGCTCCTCGACCTCGACTCCGACGACAAGGTAGCCGCCGCCATGGTCATCCCCCCCGAAGACCCCAAAACCTCATCGGAGAACGGAACGCTGTTGCAATAGCGAGGATATTTATGGCTGAGTTACAGCGGCAACTTGTTCAAGATAGAGTCGAGGCACTGGTAGCTAATCTCGGCATTCCACAAAACGAGGCGTTCGAACGCCTCGTTTATTCATTAACAACAGGCGGCAGTGCGCAAACCCCCGATCTCGATGATTGGGTGGACGGTTCGCAAGATAAGCAAGTGGACGTAATCACCGTGGAGGATGGACAGGGTGACGCTGACGTTCACATCATTCAAGCAAAGTACACGGATACATTCAGTAGCAATGATCTAGTCCTGATGGGCAATGGCCTACAGTGGATATTCACTGCCGATAAAGAGGCGCTGGCATCACTGGAAAATATGGATTTTAGAGACAAAATCAAAGAATTGCGCTCTACTCTTGCAGGCTACGGATACAGCAATGTTCGAATCCATTGTTATTTTGCAACCAAAGCTCCCAACTTGAAGTTATCCGTAGAGTTCAAGCAAGAGTTACAGAGCATTCTAACTAAATACGACAACGGAACATTTGAATCCTTCGACCTCCGTCCTCTCAGTTCAGAGGAGCTTATCGACCTCTCGAAAAGGGCGGAGCGTAGAGCAAAGGCTGTAGATGTCGACCTTCCCATAAGATACGACGCGAATACAGGCTCTGTAATAAAGTATCAAAGCCAAGGTCAAAAAGGAATAATTTGTACGTGCGATGCGAAGCACATTGCAGAGTTGGTCAATGCTGACCAACACGGATCGATCTTCGAATCCAATATCCGTAGATTCCTTGGAAAGACAAAGAGTGTAAACATCGAGATATCAAAGACGGCTAGCGATCCGGCTACTAGTCATCTTTTCTGGTTTCTCAATAACGGTATAACCATTGTTTGCGACAGTGCAGATGTAACAGCCGACCCAGACGATCCAAAAATCAAGATACGTAATCTTCAAATAGTGAACGGGTGCCAAACTGCTAGCTCTCTGGCACATGCCGCATCGGCAGGTAGCCTAAGGCCAGATACTAGGGTAATGCTTCGCATTTTCGAGACTAAAAACGCGTCTTTGTCCTCGCAAATTGTACTTACAACTAACAATCAAAACCGAATTAGTACGCGGGACCTGAAGGCGAATGATTCAGTACAACAGGATATGCAAGTTGCATTTGAGAAGTACGGATTGTTGTATGAACATAAGTCCCAAGAATTCGCTAATACCGCTCTAAAAAGTGGGCAGGTGCTGGTTTCGAATGAATTCGTGGGACAGGCTTTCCTTGCAGTCGCGATGCGCATACCAAGTGATGCGCGTCGGCGTAAATATAAACTCTGGGCCGATTACTATCAACAGGTCTTTAGTGGAAAATCCATCGAGGCGCACGTCTTGTGTACATTGATTTGTATTCAGTGTGCGGCTTGGACGAGAAGCAAAAAGAAGGCACTCGCGAAAGACGAGGACGCGAGAAAGATCGTTGCGAACGGCATGTTCCATATCGCTCGGATAGCATCGGCGCTTTGGAGAGGAGATACTTTCAGTCAAAGCGCGCCACAATTGAAAAAGGAGATTGAAAGCTTCCAGAAAAATCCAAGTGTGCTTAGCGTCGAGTTTCCAGCCTCACTCAAAATTCTCCTTGAAGAGATAAATAAAAATCCGGCATTCGCATCCGACATTGACGTAGCCCTTCGGTCAGCGCTGTTGGACAATGCGATCACGAAACGGCTTAATTCAAAGCCAAAGATTGTGAAAAAATGAAGCCGCAGTGCCGGCTGCCCAAATCTGGCTTCTGAAATATGGAATAGACTCGATCTGCTCCCGCCCGGTTATCTCAAGACCCAATCGCCGACCGGGGATCGACATAGTGGACTTGGAGAAGTTTGCCGTCCAGATGATTGAAATCTTTATCGGTCGTCACGAGCGGCAATCCGGTAATCATCGCCGTAGCCGCGATCCAGATGTCGTTCTTCCCCATCGTGATTCCAATGCTGGCTGCCTCAACTCTCCGGTAAGCGGTCACAATCGGCGTACCGGACACATCGACCGTAACAAACTCGGCGAGCGCCTTGTCGACCGTGGCTTTCTTGTCATCGCCCCATGCATTCCGCTCAACGAGTACCCAAAGTTCAGCATGAGTGACGATCGAGAGCGTATGAAAGTATGGAGCGGCACGCAGCCCATAGGTTCTATCGATCAGCTCGCCAAGTTCCTTCCCACGAAGCAGGTTCAACAACGCACTCGTGTCCAGGACATAGCTTTGGCTCACCGGCGCACATCCGCCAGTCCGGCCAGCAACTCCTCATCACTTTCCTCTCCAGGCCAACTCCCAAACACAGCAGACACGCCATTGCGATTCGTCTGCTTCCGGCGATCAAGCTCCCGCCGGTTCTCGAAGGATGCTGGAATCTCCGAATACGCCCGGCGACCGACGGTCGTATCTAGAATCTGTTGAACGTCGAGACGCAGCACCGTTCCTGTCGGCCTATAGATCGCCTTGCCCAGAATCGTCACCTCACGGCCGCCATATTGGCCAAGGTCGCCAATGTCCTCACCCACAACCGCACAGCGATATTCCGTTCCATCTTCCGCGCGAATCGCCATCGAACGGGTGCTCCAACGCACCATATCGATCTTACCCACCAGACGAATCTGTCGAGGTACGGGAATACGGCTGCTCAAGGTCCTTGCTCCCATAACGACTGTTTCATCCAACTCTGCTCCTGTCGACATGTGGGCGGCAGTCGGCAGGCGAATGGCTTTCACCTTCGTTTCAAACAAACCATGCCAGTCTGTTAGTTTCTGCAATAGTGGGTCATCGTATGTGTCGCTATTGCTGGACTGCGAACGAACATCCTCGACCAGCTTGCCGAAAAGATCCAGTGCCGTTTCGGTGGGCCTGACCGTTTCCTGCCAAAGATTCTGCTGTTCAAATACTCGAGGTGCCGCCTCGCCTAAGGTTGGGGCCGCAACGCGGAGGATGGTGTCGCCGTTACGATGCTCAAATCCTATGGCTCGAAAATCCCACGCGGCGCGCATCCACTTTGGTGGTTGGCCAACGCGAGTGCTGCGACCAGTGAAAGCCATGCGAACACACGGCACCACAGTCCGCTCGAGCCGATTCAGCAGTGGGCTGCCGATTGAAATGGGGATTCCGGGATCGTTATCTTCGCCTGTCCGAATGACGATCTCTTGTTCGACGAAATTCATGGCGACACCTCCCGGTGTTCAATAGTTACATAGAAGCCCTTCGAGTGGAATTGACTTCCTATAGCACCTTCGACGAAAACACCCGACCCCGCCACCGCCGGGTGCCCACGTCTCGCTTCTGAGATGTCGGATGCAACGAATCAAGCAGCTTTCGTTTCCACAACCCCCTCGCACGCTACGTCGACACGGGCGATGATTCGCCGCTCCGGGCCAATACCCGTGTCCCACGTTTGGTTGGCGACACGTTACCTCAGCGCCGGTTCCTTCAGCGCGCCGATGACGCTCATCGCAATCACCATCAGCCGGACAAGTTTGTCATTCGAAGCCGTCAAGACAGCGCCGTTCTCAATTCGTGAATATTGCTCGCTCGTCACGCCGACCAGTTGAGCGAAATCCGACCGCTTTCCTTCAACTCCACTACCCAGCATGGCGCAGCGCCTGCAGCACATCTTCGCGCTCCAGGTACGGGTAGGCCGCCAGCAGTTCATCCACACTCGTCCCCGAACCAATCTGCTCGACGATCATTCCCACCGTCACCCTCATGCCCCGGATGCAGGCTTTACGTCCCATAACAGCGGGGTTCTGCGTGATGCGATCGATTTCACCCATGCAATACCCCTCCCGATAGGCGCACGCTCATCATAACGCCGGGGAACTCCGGAACCATCTGCGCGAAAGCTCGAAAAAAGTGCCATGCCCAGGAATGGTGCAATTCCGGACATAGACCAGCCAAAACCTAACCGCCGTCGTTTGAATATTTTGCATCCTAAAGTACCCGGGGGGAGGGGAGGGGGGTATGCTGCCGGGTGCCCACATCTCGCTTTGGAGATGTGGGATGCGATGGTGCTGAGAACGTCACCCATCACGTGGATCCGCTTCCCGGACTCCACAATGCGGCCGCTTTTCAATGTTCTCGCGATTCTTCCCAATTGCCCTCACTAGCCGCTTCCTACCCTTCCGGTAGATGATGAATGAGGTATGCCGAACCCCAGCACGTCCGACTCCTCGACCAGACCGCAACATTACATCTGCGTCCACGGCCATTTCTATCAGCCGCCGCGCGAGAACCCGTGGCTGGAAGCCGTCGAAATGCAGGACTCCGCCGCGCCCTACCACGACTGGAACGAGCGCATCACCGCCGAGTGTTACGCCCCCAACGGCGCGTCGCGCATCACCAACAAGGCGAACGAAATCGTCCGCATCCTCAACAACTACTCGCGGATGAGCTTCAACTTCGGACCTACGCTGCTGAGTTGGCTGGCGGACTTCGCGCCCCGCACCTACCGCATGATCCAGGACGCCGACCGCGCCAGCGCCAAACGCTACGGCGGACACGGTTCGGCCATCGCACAGGTCTACAACCACATGATCATGCCGCTCGCCAATGAGCGCGACGCCCGCACCCAGATCCGCTGGGGCATCGCCGACTTCGAGCACCGTTTCGGGCGCCGCCCCGAGGGCATGTGGCTCGCCGAAACGGCCGTCTCGCGCTCCGTCCTGGATCTGATGGCGCAGGAGGGCATACGGTTCACCATCCTGGCCCCCAGCCAGTGCGCCCGCGTGCGCGAGCTTTCGGAATCTGAAGTCGCCGCCCGCGCCGCCTCTGCCGCCGCGGCAAAGAAATCGGCCGCCGCCCCAACCTTTCGGCGGGCCACCGACCCCAAGCCTTCCGACCCGGAGCGCCTTGCCGTCTCGACCACCGAACCCACAGCCGAGGACCCACAACCCGCAACGGAACCCTCGCCCTACCCCTGGCTCGAAACCCCCGACGCCGGCGTAGACCCCACGCGCCCCTACCTCGTCCACCTCGACCAGGACCGCAGCATCGCGGTCTTCTTCTACGATGGCCCCGGCTCCCGCGCCATCGCGTTCGAGGGGCTGCTCAACTCCGGCGAAGACTTCGCTCGCCGCCTGGTCGCCGACCTCCGCGACGACAAGCCCCCCACCACGCCGCAACTCGCCCACGTTGCCACCGACGGCGAGAGCTACGGCCATCACCACAAGCACGGCGAAAT
>DASRLB010000479.1:0-14239 GCA_035648695.1 Acidobacteriaceae bacterium
CACCACGCCACCGCACTAGCCGACGCGCGATGGCTACGCGGCGATCTGCATGGAGGCCGCCGCCTTGCGCTCCGCGCGCTGCCGCGCCGCCGAGATCGAATGGACGCGGAATACACGGAACATCAACTGGCAGATTCCATACGCCGCCAGCACACCCAGCGCCAGCGACACCAGCACCGCACAGATCAACATCAACGAAGCACTCAAAGCCCGACTCCCCGGCGCGAGGACCTTTTCCGGCTCCTTCTGCCTTTTTCAATTCTCTTCGATGCAGGGGAGTTTGCAAGTGAAAATCCTGGGTCGCTATTGCCGAAGCGGATTCGCGGCTGGGAACGAAACCGGAACGATTTTTGAGCCCCATCCTGACAAGTTCACAGAAGCGGGCTGATCGTTAGGACTCGGTCCTCGATGAGCGCATTGGCGATTTATCACCAATTGAAATGTGTAATGCTGATCACCTCCGAATTGCCGACTATCCGAAGTCTCAGTACGGAAGACATGTCTGTGGGGAACGATTTCGACAATGGCTAGGAACTCATTGGGCTTCGACGGGCACTAGACCATGATCGCTTGATCGTCGATTGGTTAGGCAAGGTCGCTCTTCGCGGCGTAACCACCCCGTTGCCCCGAAATCTCTTTGAGGATGGTGCCTGTGACTCTTCCCAAAAGATCATTGTGGTTTGATCCTGACTCTTGAATGCACAATTCATCGTCCCCGATGTGGGTCGATTGGCTGTGCGACGATCTCGCCTTCTGTGGGAGTGCCCGGGGTTTTCTACCTCATGCCCGTCTGAATGTCGCGCCGGCGGAATTCAATTCAGATAGCCATTCGTTGGTGGGACAAGTACGCTATCTTGTGAGCCGCCAGCCTTGCTTCGGATGAGTGTGAAAACGTCTAACACCGTAGCGATACTACGGATGTTTCCCGCCACGCTCATAAGTTCGTCGACACCAGCGTGTGTGTCTGTCAGTGTCTCAAGACGTTCGCTCACTTGCCTTAGTTGGTCAGCCTCCAACAAAATATCCTTAAAAGGTCCGAGGTAGTTCGTGCCTGTTCCGTAGATGTTCGGAGCTGTCGTGTCCAACTCCACTTTGGCATCAAGCCGAAGGGACGCATCTTCTATCAAATGCACCGTTGCTGCCTCGCCAAGAAGAGTAATAAACAGTCTGAGCATCTGTGCAATTAGCACGATTCCGACCTCACCATCCTCAACTGTGCTCAGTGGGGTTTCGACTTCGCCAAGACCCCGCAAGCCTCCATTCGCGGTTACGCTCACGGCACTGAGGCTTGGAAACTGCGACTTAGCCAAAGACAAGGCACGAGAAACGAGAGCCTGAAATGCGTCCGCTCCTACTGGGGCGCAGAATTGCTGGCGCAGCTTCTCATAAACGCGAAGAGTCGCAAGCTCGGTCTGTGCGGAAGACGGATCGGCATCGACTTCGGAAGCAATGAGCCTGCGGGCCCAATCGTGAATCATCGGTGGAGGAAGCATCGGTTCTGTCCTTGTACGTTCGCTTTGAATATGAGGATTCTATCGGGATGATACTTTCCTGCGAGTTGCTTTGTTGCCGGAATTCCTGGCCAGCTTCAATCAACTCCATTCGAGCGTCACATCTACCAACCTACTTGAAATGTTTCCAGTAAGGCGAGCACTATTGACCAGGACGAACTCGCCGTCAGTGCAATGCGTGTTGAAGAGCGCGGCCTGCATATCGGTCAATTCAGAGAAGAGCGAAGTGTTCTGATTTGACCAACCAGCGGATTCGCGACGGCGTAGACTCGTCTCTTAGAACATTGGTACAACCCTCCACGGCCAAATGATGCGAAGCGCAGACGCTCCGACAACACGCGAACTCGCCCAGCGACTTGTTGATTACGAAGAGGTTGAGACAAGTCCTGCCATGGCGGATACTCATGCGGTGTGTCGCGTGTGCGACAAGCTGCGCCGTCCTCTAACCACGCTGGCTGGGGCAGCGGGATTTCGCTCGCTCCTGTCGCGCGCATTGACCCTGGCAAAGCAGGAGTCTCCAGTCCTCGGCGCATGGGAAGTTCAGGCTGATGGCTCGCTACAGGGTCTCAATGGCGAAGCGGCGCAGTCGGGTGTCCTACTCATTGCGCATTTAATCGGGCTGATGAACACATTCATCGGCGAGTCTCTCACCCTCCGGCTCCTGCATGATGTGTGGCTGGATCTGCCCGGCTCCGAAGTAAAGTCTGAAAGGAACGAATCGAAATGAACGAACAAAACAAGGTCAAGATAAACCAGTTGCCGACCGGAGTACCTGGACTTGATGAAATCCTTGGTGGCGGGCTTCCCGAGTTTTCGTTCAACATCATCGCCGGATCGCCCGGATGCGGCAAGACCACCCTGGCGCACCAGTTCATCTTCGCCAACGCCACGGTGGAGCGGCCTGCCCTTTACTTCACCGTACTGGGCGAACCCGCGCTGAAGATGCTGCGCTACCAGCAGCAATTCACCTTCTTCGACGCACAGAAGCTGAACAACGCCGTACGCTTCGTCAACCTAAGCCAGGACCTCGTCGAGCGCGGGTTGCAGGGAGTACTGGAAGAGATTTCCAAACAGGTGGAAGCCGTCAACCCGAGCATCGTGGTAGTGGACTCCTTCCGCACCGTGCTACGCAGCGAGATGCACGACGGCAAGGATATGGCTGTCCAAACGTTCGTGCAGCAGTTGGCGCTGCTACTCACTAGCTGGGAAGCGACCACGTTTCTCATTGGCGAGTACTCCGAGTCGGAGTTGCGCGACAACCCCGTCTTTACCGGAGCCGACGGACTCCTGTGGCTCTTCCAGCAAGTAGACCGGAACTCCGTCGTGCGCAAGATGCAGATCATGAAGTTGCGCGGACAGGCTTCGGTGCCGGGCCTTCACACCTTCCGCATCACGGAAGCTGGTCTACAGGCCTTTTCGCGAACTCTTGGCCTGGTTGGTCAAAGGAAGACATTTAACAGCGTGAAGCGCCTTTCCATGGGGATTCCGGCGCTGGACGAGATGATGGGCGGAGGCGTTCCGGAGGGAGACAGCCTACTGATCGCCGGTTCCTCGGGTACCGGCAAATCGCTGATGGCGACGCAATTCCTTGCCGCGGGCATACGCGCGGGCGAATCGGGCATTGCGGCGGTCTTTGAAGAGCGGCCCAACGAATACACCACGCGCGCCACGGAATTTGGACTCGATCTCCAGACGCCGCTGGCCGATGGAAGCCTGGAAGTGATCTACCTCCGGCCGCTGGATTTGTCGGTGGACGAGATGATGCAGGAGATTCTCGACGCCGTGAAGAGGACTGGCGCAAAGCGTTTGGTGATCGATTCCCTGGCCGGCTTCGAGATGGCCTTGGCGCCCTCCTTCCGCGCCGACTTCCGCGAATCGCTCTATCGCATGATCTTCGCCCTGACCGCTATCGGTATCACCATCCTGAGCACCCTGGAGATGCCGGAGACCTTCACCGAACTGTCCTTCAGCAGCTATTCGATCTCGTTCCTCACCGACGACATCATCCGGATGCGCTATGTAGAGATCGATGGTGAACTCTGCCAGATTATGATGGTGGTGAAGATGCGCAGAACCGCCCACAGCCGGGATATCCGAAAGTATCAGATCACCACCGACGGCATCGTCATCGGGGAGCGCTTGAAGAACTACGTAGACCTCATCACCGGAATCCCACAACCGCTGTCGGACTCGCGCACGGAAGAGCTGCTACTCAACCGAAAGGTTTGACCCAGAGGTGAGATGGCAACCGAACAGGTAGACAACGCCGGGCAGGAAATGGACTTACCGACGCTCTGCCGCGCCGTTGCCGACGCTTCGCCCATGCCCATGGCTGGATTGGGCGGTCCCGTCCACACACTCCGCTATGTCAACCTGGCCTTTTGCCTGCTCACCGGCAAATCAAAAGATGAACTAATCGGGACGGCTTTCTGCGGCATTGCTCCCTGCACGAACGAATGCATGTTATTGCTTGACCGGGTCGCCAAGACAGGGCTGGGCGATAGCTATACCGGGCAAGAGAATACCGGTCTCCATCCCCTCTACTGGTCGTACGCGATGTGGCCGTTGCTCGGAGCGGGCCACAGCCATCTCGGCATCATGGTGCAGGTGACCGAAGCGGCCAAGTTCCATGGGGATGCGGTCGCCATGAATCAGGCGTTGCTGCTGGGCTCGGTGCGCCAGCATGAGCTGACGGAGGCGGCGGAACTGCTGAATGTGCAGCTACAGGCAGCGATCATCTTAGGAAAGAAGGCGGAAGAGGCACTGATCGGCAGCGAGAAGCTGGCCTCAGCCGGACGGATGGCTGCAGTGCTCGCGCATGAGATCAACAACCCTCTCGCAGCCGTAATGAACCTCTTGTTCCTGGCGCAAACGACCGCAGACACCCCAGCACCGGTCCATCAGTATTTAAAGATGGCGGATGATGAACTGAATCGTATTGCCCACATCACCCGACAGACGCTGGGCTTCTATCGCGAGTCCTCCGTGCCGACGAATTTTCTCGTTGTCACTTTGCTGAATTCCGTCATTGACCTGCTGCAAGCGAAGATAGTGTCTACGCAGGTCATCGTGGAAAAGCAGTGCGACGATCTCCTGCAAATCACCGCGATCTTCGGCGAACTGCGGCAAGTGATCTCGAACCTGATGCTCAACAGTCTCGATGCGCTTGGCGAAGGCGGCAGGGTCACGTTGCGGGCTTCCACATCGCGAAACCCCCTGGATGGCAGTTCACGCATTCGGATTACGGTCGCCGACAATGGCCAAGGCATCGGCGCAGCGGTGCTACCGAGGATATTTGAACCGTTTTTCACGACTAAAGGTTCAACAGGAAATGGTCTGGGTTTGTGGGTGTGCAAGCAGATAATTGAAAAGCATGGCGGCTCTATCCGGGCTCGTTCTCGCACATGCGAACCGCACGGAACAACGTTTTCCATTGTTCTGCCAGTGCCTGCCCAATGACTCCATCTCGGATTGCCCACAACCCCCAGAACAGTAAAAGGCTCACGCTCAAGAGCTCAAGAAGTGATTTGATCTATGGGCACGGTGAGATTCGATTTAGGCCTCTCTGAGGATTCGCGGAGTCGGTCCGCTATGAAGTCATTGGAAACCGAGGAATCTGCAACAGCGGTTCCCCTTGAAAAGCCTGTGCTCAGTCGTGCAAAACGACGTTGAACAGGGATTTGTGAACACGGATACGACCGTTGTACTCGATCAAGCCCAGCTTGCGGAACCGGTTCATGAAGAAGCTGACGCGAGAACGGGTGGTTCCGATCATCTCCGCCAGCGTCTCCTGCGTGATCGCTGGAATGAGAGGCTCCGGCTCTCCGGGCTTGCCGAACTCCGCCATGAGCAAGAGTATTCTCGCAAGGCGCTTCTCGCTGTTATTGAACAGTTGATCGACGAGGTCGGCTTGCGTGCGCATACTACGGGTCAACAGGAACTTTAGGAAGAGATCGGAGAACGTATGTTCCTCGTGCATGACGCGGATCATCTCAGACCTCTCCACCTTCATCGCCGTACAAGCTGTCATTGCCGTAGCTGTTGCCATGTGCAGCCCGCCCACAGAGGCAAGCGATTCTTCCCCAACAAAATCTCCTGCGGAGACCATGGCGATCGTAGCTTCCTTACCCTGTTTTGAGACGACCGTGAGCTTTGCCCGTCCAGCCTGGAGGTAGAAGATGGAGTCAGCTGCATTTCCCTGTGAGAAGAAGGTTTCCTTCGCCTTCAAATGAACGATCTTTCGACCCAGACCCGCATTCGCCAGGAATACAGCCGGATCAAATGCGGCTTCATCGCGCTCCTTCATTGGAATGGCCTCGTGCTGATTGCATCGGAGATATTGCTAAGGGCCTATGGCGGAAGAATAGCATGTCGTTTAGCCGCCACAGAAGAGAATCACGGTCACAGGGACCAGGACGCGACAGCCATTCGAGGGTCGCGCACGTTCTTTTCAGTTGACGCCAAATCGCCAAGGCGCTCAGTGAACCTGATGAAGGAATCCAGTCTCTCGGATTGCGGTCGAACCACGAGCAATCCGGAAGTCAAGTCTCGGTTGGCGATAACAGGCCGATGCACTCATTGAGCCCTGTGGAATGAATCTGGCCGGGAATCAGCACTTAGAAACGCCCTCGCGTTGATCCTCACTGCTTCACCACTTCGACCCGCCGATTGAGCGCGCGTCCGTCCTCCGTGTCGTTCGACGCAATCGGCGCGGTGGGACCATCGCCGTAGGCCGCAAGGCGGTCGGCGGCGATGCCGTATTGCGTGGTCAGGGCCTGCGCCACGGCCAGCGCGCGGCGACGCGAGAGATCGACATTGGCGGCAAAGCTACCGACATTGTCAGTATCGCCCACAACGTAGAGCTTGAGGGTGGGGTCCTGTTTCAGCAGCTTGGCGACTTCCGCCAGCGCGGGCGCTGATTCCGCTTTCACCTCGGCTTTGCCGGTATCGAAGAGAATGCCGTTGACCACGGCATGACCGCTGCCGTTGAGGCCGTTGGAAAGCGCGGCGGCATCGGCGACGACATCCTGCGTCAGCGCTGTCTCGACGACGATGGTCTGGTGATACGTGTAGTCCGTGTTCACCACTTCCGCGATCCAGGTCTTGCCCTTATGCACGGTAAAGTCGCCGTAGGCGCCGGAGTCATAGTCGAAGGTGTATCCCGCCACTCGCAGCGCGGTATTGATGTTCCGGATAACCTGCGCCTTGCTCGCCGTCTTGGGATACGTGTAATCGTTATGGTGCAACTCGCCTTCGATCGTCTTCGACTCCTTCTTGGGGCCGAGGTTGTCGAACTTGAAGGCGTCGTCCGCCTTGTCGTTGCAGGCGGTGAGGACGCTACCGGGGAAACGGCTGATGAGCGGGGAATCGGTGCAACCGGCGGCATCCTGCGCCATGCAGGCCTGGGCCGCGAAAGGTACAGCAAGCAGCAGAGCTAGATATCGGAACGATTTCATGGTCTCTCCAATTGCAAGTTTTTGAATCGGGCCCGGATGCACCATATTAGCGCTGTTCGGACTCTGGGTCGCACTTCGCTGTAAACTAGTTACTTGGCCGTCAACCGCCTTTAACCCAGCATGAGCATCACTCACATCACGGTCCGCGGCGCGCGGCAGCACAACCTGCGCAACGTTTCGGTGTCCATCCCGCGCAATACACTCACGGTGGTAACGGGGCTTTCGGGCTCCGGCAAAAGCTCGCTTGCGTTCGACACGATTTATGCCGAAGGCCAGCGGCGATACGTCGAGACGCTGTCGGCCTACGCGCGGCAGTTCCTCGACCAGATGGAGCGGCCCGACGTCGACGCCATCGACGGCCTGTCCCCGGCGATTTCCATCGAGCAGAAGACGACGTCGCGCTCGCCGCGCTCGACCGTCGGCACCATCACGGAAATTTACGACTACCTTCGCCTGCTGTATGCCTCGGTTGGCCAGCCGCATTGTCCGAATTGCCACCGGCCGATTTCGCGGCAGTCCGCAGACCAGATTGTCGCGCAGATTGTCGACCGCAATGCGGCCTCGCCGGGCGAGCGCATCACGGTGCTCGCGCCGATTGTTCGCGGTCGCAAAGGCGAGTTCCGCGAAGAGCTGGAGGCGCTCGACAAGAAGGGTTATCGCCTGCGCATCGACGGCGAGATCACCGAAGTCGAAGAGGGCATGAGGCTCGACAAGAAGCGCAACCATACGCTGGAAGCCATCGTCGACCGCATCATCCTGAAGCCCGTTCCCGGCACGCCCGACGCCAACGGCCGCCCTCCGTACGACACCAAGCGTCTGGCGACGGCGATCGTCACAGCGCTGCAGCTTGCGAACGGGCTGGTGCTGGTGGGGCTGCAATCGCCGGGCGGCGTGTACGACGAGACGCTGTTCTCCTCGTCGATGGCGTGCCCGGACTGCGGCATCAATGTGCCGAAGCTGGAGCCTCGCAGTTTTTCGTTCAACTCCGCATACGGTGCGTGCCCGGAGTGCAACGGCCTCGGCAGCATCTACGATTTCGATCCGGCGAAGACCATCACCGACTGGTCGAAACCGCTGCTCGACGGAGCGATGGGGCCGGGGTCTGGGTCGCAATATCTGCTGCGGCTGATCAAGCTAGCAGCGGAAAAATACAAGATCGACCTCAAGCAGCCCTTCGCGGAACTGACTAAGGAGCATCAGGATCTGCTGCTCTACGGCCCGTCGCGCGGCGAAGGCGGACGCACCGGCTTTCACGGCATCTTCAGCTATCTGCGCGACAATCTCGACGAGACGAAGTCCGAGGGCTATCGCGACTACATGATGCAGTACATGTCGGCGAGCGAATGCCCGCGCTGCCATGGTCGCCGGCTGCGGCCCGAGTCGCTGGCGGTGACGATTCCGATTGCGGATGCCGTGCTGCATCCGCCTTCGCTGAAGGATCAGGCGGAGCCGATGGTCGGCCCGAATGCGCGCCGCGATAGCTCCATTGCGGACTTCACGGCGCTGCCGCTGGAGCGCGCGCTGCTGGGCGCGCAGTCCATGCAGTTCACCGGCCGCGAGCGCTTGATCGCGGACCGCCTGCAACGCGAGATTATCGAGCGCTTGGAATTTTTGAACGCTGTAGGCCTCGGCTATCTGTCGCTGGAGCGCTCGGCGGCAACGCTTTCGGGCGGCGAAGGCCAGCGCATTCGCCTCGCTACGCAGATCGGCTCACGGCTTCGCGGCGTGCTGTACGTGCTCGACGAACCGAGCGTCGGGCTGCATCAGCGCGACAACCAGCGGCTGATTGCAGCACTCGAAAATCTGCGCGACCTCGGCAACACCGTCCTCGTCGTCGAGCACGACGAAGACACCATGCGCAAGGCCGACTACATTCTCGACCTCGGCCCCGGCGCCGGCAAACATGGTGGCGAGATCATGGCCGAAGGCACTCCCGCGCAAATCATGGCCAACCCGAACTCTGTGACCGGCCAATACCTTTCGGGCAAGATCGACATCGTCACGCGGCCCACGCCCGACAAGGCCCCTCGGCCGCTGACCGGCAACTGGATTTCGATCGAGGACGCGAGTTCGCACAACCTGCAACACATCACCGCGCATATTCCGCTGAGCGTAATGACAGTCGTGACCGGCGTTTCCGGCTCCGGCAAATCGACGCTCATCAACGACATTCTGTACCGCTCGTTGGCGAAAGAACTCTATGGCTCGCGCGAAGAACCCGGCCGCCACAAGGCCATCCACGGCGTCGACCAGCTCGACAAGGTAATTCAGATCGACCAGTCTGCGATTGGCCGCACACCGCGCTCAAACCCCGCAACATACACCGGCGTGTTCACCGCCATTCGCGATCTCTTCGCGATGCTGCCGGAGTCGCGCGAGCGCGGCTACAAGCCCGGGCGCTTCAGCTTCAACGTGCAGGGCGGACGCTGCGAAGCCTGCACCGGCGAAGGCCAGCGACGAATCGAAATGAACTTCCTGCCCGACGTGTACGTGTTGTGCGAGGTGTGTAACGGGCGGCGTTACAACCAGGAAACGCTGGCCGTAAAGTTCAACGGCTACTCCATCGCCGACCTTCTCGACCTGCCCATCGAGGACGCTGTGCCGATCCTGAAAGACATCCCGGCGGTCAACCAGAAGCTGCAAACGCTGGTCGATGTCGGGCTTGGCTACATTCATCTCGGCCAGTCCGCGACGACGCTTTCGGGCGGCGAAGCGCAGCGCATGAAGCTCGCCCGCGAGTTGTCGAAGCGCCAGACGGGGCGCACGCTTTACCTGCTCGACGAGCCGACAACGGGCCTCCACTTCGACGACGTGCGCAAGCTGCTGGAAGTGCTGCACCGGCTGACGGACCTCGGCAACACGGTCGTCATTATCGAGCACAACCTCGACATCATCCGCAACGCCGACTACCTGATCGACATGGGCCCCGAGGGTGGCGAGGGCGGTGGCGCCATCGTCGCGCAAGGTCCCCCGGAAGCCGTCGCGCGCGTTGCGGCATCGCATACGGGCTACTTCCTCGCGCGCTACTACGAGAGCGCGGGCACGCTCGCCGCAGCCGACCATCTGCCGCCGATAGAGCTCCCCGACTTCGAAAAGAAGCCGCCGAAACCGAAGTTCATCAAGCCCGAAAAGAAGATGGGCGTTCCCACGGCATCGAAAATCAAACCTGAACCAACCGCAAAAAAGTTCGCCGCGAAGAAATCGGCGAAGTAACACCTATGCCGCATTCCCGAAACGCGCCCCACTGCGTACACTGTCCCCAGCCTCGTTTTCTACCTCCCCTGATCCCCTGGCCGCATCCTCTGCCCCTATGAGCGACTTTCCTATCCCCGAGCCCGTTGCCTTTCCCCCGGTGCTGGATATTCAGCACGACACCGATCCCTCGCAGGACCATGGCATCGCGCGCCGCATCCCGCATCTTGGCCACGCCGCGCTTTTCTTTGCGATCGTCGGAATCTGCGTGCTCTTTGCGACGCTCATCGTGATCGTTCCCGCAATGATTGTCCATCCGAACCTCAAAACCAACATGATCGCGCTAGCGCAGCTTGGTGCGCTGGCCATGTTGCTCGGCTATGGACTGACCTTCGGGGTCGCATTTCCGGTCTTCCCGCTGCTATGGAAGCACAGCTTTCTGGATGGCATTCACTGGACGTGGCGGGCCGCGCGGCTCCGTTGGCGGAAACTCATTGTGCTCGGCTTTGCGCTGAGCGCCATCGCGCAGCTTGCCGAATCCTTTGTGAAGGTGCCGAAGGACATCGACATCCTGAAGCTGCTTACTACGCCGCTGGCTGCGTGGGTCACGGCGATCTCCGGTGCGCTGATCGCTCCGGTGGTGGAAGAAATTGGTTTCCGCGGGTTCCTGCTGCCGGCCTTCGCGACGGCGTACGACTGGCTGAGTCTCGAACGTACGCGGGCCGCGCGCGACCGCTGGCAAAGGACGACCGATCACACCCGCTCGGCATGGATTCTGGCGACGGTGGTTTCGAGCGCCGCCTTCGCCGCATTGCATGGCTTCCAACTGCACTGGGCGGTCGGTCCGGTCGTCATTCTGTTCTTCGTCGCGATCGTCCTTTCCGTTGTGCGCATCCGCTTCTGCTCGGTTGCGGCTTCGGCGCTAGTCCACGTTTCGTACAACTCGCTGCTATTTATCGAAATGTTTATCAAGACGGGCGGCTTCCGGCATCTGGACAAGCTTGTCTCCTGATGGTCCAGGACACATGCACATGTCATGCACATGTGCTACCGTCTAATCATGGCAAGCGCATCCCAGGCCGTCCCTACACGCACCGTAGTCCTGCTGCGCCCGGCAGAACGCAAGCGCCTCGAAAAACTCGCGGCCGCGGAACACGTTTCTTCAGGCGAAATTCTTCGGCGTTCTCTTCGCTCCTATGAGCGGCCCACATCGTCCGCAGAGGACGAAGTCATCACCACCTTGCTGACCCAGATGAACACCTCGCTCGACGAAGCGCTGGCCTCCATCCGCTCTGCCCGTGCGGCGATCCGAGAGAATCTGGACAAAATCGACGCCATGCAGCAAGTTCACGCTCAAGAGCGGAGGGCAAATCGGACATGAGCACCCTTTCCGAAGTCCTCGCTGCTACAAAGAAAATATTGCTCGTCACCGACGATATCAAGCGGCTGTCGTCGGATAGCGAATCTCTGTCGAACAAAGTGGCGGACCACGAGCGCCGGCTGATACGCGTCGAGACAATCATCGAGATGACCCCGCGACGTTCTCACCGCACGCCGCCGGGCAACTAAATCGTCCTCTCATCCCATGAAGCAGAAAAAGAGGCGACCTCCGCTGGAGGCCGCCTCTTCTGTTTTCACTATCCTCTATCCTCTACGCTCTATCCACTGTCTTCAGCGCGTCAGAATCACCGGGCCGTCCTTCGTGATCGCGACGGTGTGTTCGAAGTGAGCGCTCATGCTGCCATCGGTGGTGATCGCCGTCCAGCCGTCTTCGAGCACCTTGACGTCCGCCGTTCCGAGATTGATCATCGGCTCGATCGCCAGCACCATGCCTGCCTTCAGGCGCGGGCCTTTGCCGGCAGGGCCGAAGTTCGGGAGCTGCGGGTCTTCGTGCATCGATTTGCCGATGCCATGGCCGACGAAGTCGCGGACGATGCCATAACCTTCCCCATCGCACATCACCTCGACGGCATTTGAGATGTCGCCGAGGCGGCCGCCGGGGACAGCTTTGTCGATCGCCGCGTACAGCGAAGCTTCCGTGACGCGAAGCAGCTTCGCCACCGCCGGGCTTACCTCGCCGACCGCGTGCGTGACCGCGCAGTCCGAGTAGTAGCCGTCGATCACCACGCCGCAGTCGACCGAGACGATGTCGCCGGACTTCAGCACAGTGCGCTCGTTGGGAATGCCGTGGATCACTTCGTCGTTCACCGACGTACACAGCACCGCCGGGTAGTCGTGGTATCCCTTGAAGGCGGAAACGGCGCCAAGTTCGTTCATCTTCGCCACAGCCACCCGTTCCAGGTCCATGGTCGTCGCACCCACGCGCACCGCCGCCTTCACCGCGTCGTGGACCTTGCGCAGCGCGATGCCGGAGATGCGCATCTTTTCGATTTCCGAGGGCGACTTGATCTGAATAGCCATAGAAGCAGTGGATAGTGATTAGAGGATAGAGGATAGTGAAGGACAAAGGTTGTGGTCTATCCTCTATCCCCTATCCTCTACTCACTGTTGTCAGGGTGGTGCCGAAGCGCCAGTAGCGCCTTGCGAATGTTGTGGGTGACGTCTTCGACCGGGGCATCCCCGTTGACCTCGGCGAAACGGCCGCCGTGGGAGCGGTAGTATTCAATGACCGCCGAAGTCTTCTGGTGGAAGGCCTTCATCCGCTCGTGGAAGACGGCCTCGGTATCGTCGGCGCGCTGCTCGAGCTTCGAGCCGTCCACGTCGCAGATGCCGTCGACCTTCGGCGGGTGGGTGTAGATGTTGTAGATGCAGCCGTTCGTCGACATGCGGCGGCCGGTGATGCGCTTGAGCAGGACGTCCCGGTCTACGTTGATGCAGATAGCGACCACAGGCAGCATGTAGGCGACGAGCTTGGTGTCGAGCCACTCTGCCTGATTGAGCGTGCGCGGGAAGCCGTCGAGGATGTAGCCGTGTTCGGTGTCGGGCTCGGCGAGGCGCTCGGAAACCATTTCGTTGACGAGGTCGTCGGGGACGAACTCGCCCTTTTTCATCAGCCCTTCGGCGAGTAGCCCGAGCGACGTATGGTCGCGGCGATGCTGGCGCAACAGGTCGCCGGTGGAGATTTGCGGGATGCCGAACTCCGCCATCAGCAACTGCGCCTGCGTGCCTTTCCCAGCGCCGGGCGCGCCAAGCATCAGCACCGGGCCGGGAAGAAAATCACTCGCGTTAGGCAGTGGATGAGGCATAAGAGAGTTCAGGGCTCAGCGTCCAGAATTCAGAAGGCGGCGTGCCTTCTGGGCCCTGGACCCTGGCCCCTCGCTTTGTTACCAGCTACGCCGGCCTTTGATGCGTCCCGACTTCGGCGAGAAGCCGTCGTAGTGGCGCATGATGAGCTGCGATTCCACCTGATTGATCGTGTCCATCGCGACGCCGACAACGATCAGCAACGACGTTCCACCGAAGTAGAAGTTGAGGCCGAGACCGTTGGTAAACACGGTTGGAAGCTTATCGAAGAACGGACCGACCAGCCAGAGATGGTTGAAATGGATTCCGCCGAGCAGGAACATCGGGAGAATCGAAATGGCGACAAGATAAATCGCGCCAACCAACGTAATGCGCGTCAGGACATCGTTGATGAAGTCCGACGTGCGCTTGCCGGGGCGAATGCCCGGGATGAAGCCGCCGTACTTGCGCATGTTGTCGGCGATATCGTCGGGACGAAAGACGATGGAGATATAGAAGTAGGCGAAGAAGATAATCGCAACCATGTAGAGCAACACGTACAGCGGCTCAGACGGCCCGAGCCAGCGAAAAAGTTCGGAGGTGTAGCGGTTGTCCTTGAACGAAAATCCGAACATAGACACGTTGGCCAGGAGCAGCGGCGCCGACAGGATGGAGCTCGCAAAGATGACGGGCATCACTCCGCCGGAGTTGACCCTGAGCGGCAGGTGCGTCGATTGCGAGTCGGTCATGCGCCGCCCGACCATGCGCTTGGCGTACTGCACGGGGATGCGGCGCTCGGCGCGCTCGACGAAGCAGATGAAGGCAACGACCACGACCATCATCACCACGATAGCGAGGATAGCGATCGGTGTGAGACCGCCCCATGCGCCGCTGCGG
>DASRLB010000480.1:0-17007 GCA_035648695.1 Acidobacteriaceae bacterium
CGACAGCCCAAACTCCCTGGCCACCGCACGCTGACTCCGGCCCTCGACTCGAACCGCCCGCCGCACACGCCCGTATATCTCCACCTGAAACATCCCTCCGGTGTTCCATGAATCTCGCCGCTTCCGCAACAGTCCATGAAACCCACTCCCGGCGGTGGTCTACTTTTACTCCGCCGCAAAGCCCCGCTCACGCGGCGCTCTGTGGCCTATTTTTGCTCCGGCGCTCATACTTTTGAAAGCCGCATTTCCGCTTGCCGCATCGAGTGCAAACGCGACGTATGACATTCCGTATGGAACGATCCAGCGCCCGACAACACGGAATAATTCGTATGAGAAGTCGCGGTTTGAAGTCCCCGCGCTTCTTTGGGCCGACCTTGGGGATGGCGAGCATGGCTTCAGCCTCCTGAACAGTTCGAAGTATGGCTATGATGCGAAGGCGAATGTTCTGCGCTTGACGTTGCTGCGGAGTGTGGCGTCGCCCGATCCTGATGCGGACCAGGGGCTGCAACATTTTGTCTATGCACTTTATCCGCACAGTGGAGATTGGAAGCAGGCGCTGACCGAGCAACAGGGATGGGACTTCAATTACAACCTGCGCGCCTTGCAGGTGGAGAGGCATAGCGGTTCCTTGCCAGCGCGCCATTCGTTCTTTGCGATGGAGCCGAACAATGTCATCCTGACAGCGGTGAAGAAAGCTGAAGATGGCGATGCTTTGGTTCTGCGCTTTTATGAATACGCGGGCAAAGATACTGAGGTGAGGCTTCACATTCCGCGTGGCGCGACTTCGGCGGAGTCGACGAATTTAATGGAGGCGCCAGACAAGACGCCGGTCCTGGCGCAGGATGGCACTGTGGTGATGGATGTCAAGCCGTATTCGATCGACACCGTGAAGGTGAGCTTTCAAGGGTCGGGGCCGGAGTATTGGGAGCGGCCGTGATGGCTGCACATTGAGTTTGGAGAAGGAGACCGTCATGGCAAGCGACAAGGAAGGTGGCATGCACATCACACGCCGCACCGCGCTGGGATTGCTTGCGGGTGGACTCGCTGCGTCGTCGGTTGAAACAGCGTTGCCGCTGGCTGCGACGACAAAAAAGCCTCCCAATGTGGTTTTCGTGCTGCTGGATGATGTGGGTTATGGCGACCTGGCGTGCCTCGGCAATCCGGTGATTAAGACACCAAATATCGACGATCTATATTCGAGGTCGGCGAGGTTCACGGACTTTCATGCGAGTCCTACGTGCTCTCCTTCGCGCGCTTCGTTTATGACGGGCAGGTATTCCAATGCAGTTGGCGTGTGGCATACGATCGACGGCAGAAATTTGTTGCGCACCAATGCGAGAACTCTGGCGGAGTGTTTTACGGCGTCGGGATACAGGACCGCAAACTACGGCAAGTGGCATCTGGGAGATAACTATCCCTGCCGGCCACAGGACCGCGGGTTCGACGATGCAGTGGTTTGCGGCGGCGGCGGCATATGGCAGGCGCCCGACTATTTCGGCAACGACGATGTGGACGACAGCTATATACACAATGGCAAGTTTCAGAAGTACACGGGGTTCAGCACGGATATTTTTTTCGATCGGGCGATGGACTTTATGCGCGATGCGCATAGACGAGAGCAGCCGTTCTTCTGCTATCTCGCGACCACTGCGGCCCATGAGCCGGTGTGGGCGCAGGAGAAGGACCAGGCGCCGTATGAGCATGTGCCTGGGCTTGTTCATGCCGGGTTCTACGGGATGATTGCCAATATAGATGGAAATCTGGGACGGAGCGGTGGCAAGCCTGAAGATCAGGTGATCGACGTGAAGACAGGCCTGCCCGGCGGAGGAAGGTTCGGGCCATCACCGTGCCTGGGCAGCCGTTGGGCGGAGGAATATTTCAAGAAGGTGCATCACTTCCTCGAGTTTACGGGGATGGATGTGTTTCTGAATGACGGCTCGTACCCCGGCGATCTCTGTGCGTCGACCAGCCATCCGGGCCATAAGGGCTACCTCGATTCGCAGTGGCAACAATGGAAGATCATCACGAAGCTATATCGCTGGTGTCGGGCGCAGGGCTTGTATTTGAAGGTGCCGGACTGGTATTTCCTGAATGGCCAGAGCAAAACCGGGATGGGATACACGGAGACCGACTGGTCGCTTCCGCGAGAGTACCAGCCGGTGATCGAGCGCCAGGACATCTATGACTGCACGTGGGAAAAGACGCCGAGCATGGGGTGGATGCATGTTCCGCTGGTGCAGTACCACGGTGGCGGTGAGGCCGCGACGGTCGAGCCGCTGAGTCAGAATTTTGCCCACTACGAGACTCGGTTTGCCGATCTGCTGGGCGCTGGGGTGCAGGCTACCTGGCGAGGAACGCGTTTGTACGACACCGCAGAAACTCGCAAGGTTGTTGAGATGTGGGTGGATTTCTATAAAAGGCACCGCGCGATTCTAGGCAGCGACATCATCCATTTACGCAGGCCGGACGGCAGAGACTGGGACGGCATTCTGCACGTCAATCCGCGGCTGGAAACGCGCGCGATGGCGGTAATTTATAACCCGCTGGATGTAGAGATCACGCGCCGCATCGAGCTGCCGCTGTACTACACAGGGCTGACGGAGACGGCGCAGGTGCGAGAGCGCGAGATGGAAGCGAAGACTTATACGCTGACTCGCAAGTACAGCGTGATTGTCGCATTGCACATTCCGGCGCGGAGTCGGACATGGCTGACGATTCAGTAGACTGTGGGGTCGTCGGCTTGATGCAATACGTCGATCAAAGTGCGGATGCGTTCGGCGAGGAGAGGCGGCCCGTCATCCTTCGCGCGGAGGGAACCATGGAAGTGTCGAGCACCGGTGCGCCGTCGGACTTCTTGTGCGTTGGAGACGCGAAGGCCGCCGCCCACGGCGATTTGGATGCGATCGGCAGCGCGGGTGACGAGGCGGGCGAGTATGTCGGCGCCCGCGAGTACGTCCGGTGCGCCTCCCGAGGTGAGGATGCGATGACAGCCGGTTGCGATGACGTCTTCGAGGGCGGGATCGACCTCGGGGACCTCATCGAATGCGCGGTGGAAGGTGATTTCCATGGGCGCGGCGAGTTCCACCAGAGCGCGGGTGTGTGTTCTATCCACTGTGCGATCCGCGTTCAATATGCCGAGGACGACGCCGGCCGCTCCGACGCGTTGCGCGTATTGAAGCTCGGCGAGGATGGAGGCGAAGTCGGATGCGGAGTAGACGAAACCATCGGCGTGCGGACGCAAGAGTACGTGGACTGGAAGGCCGCTGCGGTGAATTGCCTGCTCGGTAAGTTCACGGCTGGGGGTAAGACCACCTACATCGAGCATGGAGCAGAGCTCGATGCGGTCCGCGCCGCCTGCCTTGGCCAACAGGCAGGCTTCAAGGGTTTCGGCGCACAATTCGAAGACGATAGGCTGGCTCACGGTTGATTGAACGGAGTTGTGTTGGATAAGAATAAACGAAGATCGACGTAGAATTTGGACGATGGAATGGCGGAGAGGATGAAAGTATTTCTGGCGATCGATGCCGGAGGGACGAAGACGGATTATCTGCTCGCGGATGAGACACGCGAACTGGCGAGAGTGCGCGGTGGCACTATCAAGCGCATGCGGGCCGATGCAAAGACGGCCGCTGGAAATCTCGATGCGGCGTTGGCGGAGCTTACAGCGAAGACGGGCGTATCGATGGAGCTGGTGTCGCGCACATGCATCGGCACCGCTGGCGACAGTATCCCACTGGTTGTGGACTGGCTGCGTCAAGCGATGAGCGCGCGAGTGGGCGGCGAACTGCTCTTGCTGGGAGATGTTGAGATTGCGCTGGACGCGGCGTTTCCTGGAGCGAGCGGCGTGCTTGTGTTGGCGGGCACGGGGTCCAATGTAGCGGGCCGCATGCGCGACGGAAGGTTGACCTTCGCCGGTGGTTGGGGGCCGGTGCTGGCCGATCAGGGCTCGGGGCATAGGATCGGTATTGAGTGCCTGCGTGCGATCTTCATGGCTAAAGATGAGGGCGGGTCGACGGCTCTCTTGCAGGCTGTGCTGGAGTTCTGGCAACTGGCCTCGCTCGACGCACTGGTGGAGTATGCGAATTGTCTTCCGTCGCCGGATTTCTCGCGGCTGACGGGGCCCACATTGCGATGCGCGCAGCAGGGCGATGCGGTGGCGATGGATGTGCTCCGACGACAGGGAGAGAGCCTGGGCCACCTCGCAAAGCTAGTGCTTCGCCGGTTGCAGTTGGATGCGGGAGACGTGCCGCCGATGGCGTTTGCGGGAAGCATCATGGAGAAAGTGGCGCTGGTGCGCGAGGCGCTGATTGCCGTCGTGCGCGAAGAGTATCCAGAGATTCGCGTGCTCGATGGCGTGGTGGACCCGGTCGCCGGCGCGCTGTGGCGGGCGCGGGGCGGAGCGTGATGAGACAAGGCTTCTTCGCTTCGGATGTTGCACAATAATTTTGGTTTCAGCGAGAGGACTTAATCATGCAACGACGTACGTTCCTGAAGACCGCTTCCGCTGCCGCGGTGACGTCCTCCCTTTGCCGCTACGGCAAGGCTGCGGGGGTTGGGAAAAAGTTGCGAATTGCCTTTGGCGGCATCGGCACCGAATGCAGCACGTACAGCCGCATTCAAAGCCGCATGGAAGACTTCACCATTCTGACTGGCGACGCTCTGACGAACTCCGAGCGCTTCGCGTTTCTCAAGAAATATCCTGTGCCGTTTATGCCGACCTTGATCGCTGAGGCAGTCGATGGCGGCCCCGTGGATCGTGCGACCTATGATGCGATCAAGAAGGATTTTTTGACACGCCTGAGCGCACTGCTTCCACTCGATGGCGTGTTTCTTGCAATGCACGGCGCTACGTTTGTGGTGGGCATGCAAGACGTGGAAGGCGACTGGATGGAGTCCGTGCGCAGGGTAGTCGGGCCGCGATGTCTGCTGTCGACAAGCTACGATTTGCACGGAAACGTGAGTCAGCGAGTGGTCGACAACATCGATTTATTCTCGGCGTTCCGGACTGCGCCGCACATCGACAAGGAACAGACCATGCAGCGCTGCTGCGGGATGCTGCTGCATTGCCTGGAGGAAAACATTCGGCCCAAGATTGTGTGGGCGCCTATCCCAGTGCTGTTGCCCGGCGAGCGCACCAGTACGGAGTGGCAGCCGGGAAAGCGCTTATGGGCGCAACTCCCGGCTTTGAATGCGCAGCCCGGGATTCTGGATGTGTCGCTGCTGGTGGGTTATGTGTGGGCCGATGAGCCGAGGGCAACCGCGTGTGCGGTCGTCACTGGCACGGCTCCGGCTGCGCAGGAAAAGATTGCTGTTTCACTCGCGCAGCAATACTGGGACGCGCGCAAGGAGTTTCAGTTCGGCACGGAGACCTGCACGATCGATGAGTGCATCGAACGCGCGATGAAAGCGAAAACGCAGCCCGCAATTCTGGCCGACTCGGGTGATAATCCAACCGGCGGAGGAACGAGCGATCGCGCGGAGGTGCTACAGGAGTTGTTGCGGTACAAAGTGCGGAACGCCGTGTTTGCCGGCATTACGGATGCGCCCGCGACTGAGGCTTGCTACAAGGCGGGTGTGGGTGCGACGCTGCCGCTGTCGATCGGCGCGACACTAGACCCAGTCGGCAGCAAGCCGGTGCATGTGCGGGCGAAGGTGCTGTTCCTTCTGCCCGCAGCGCCGCGCAATCGCGAGGCGGTCGTACAGATCGACGGCGTGACTCTGGTGATCTCCGACTATCGCCGGCCGTACCATGACATCGTCGACTTCACGCGGCTCGGGTTACAGCCAAAGTCGTTCAAGCTCATTGTGGTGAAGTCCGGGTATCTTTCGCCGGAGTTGTCGCCACTGGCTAACCCGAGCCTGATGGCGCTGTCGGATGGCTCTATCAATCAGGACATTGTGCATCTGCCTACGAACAAATACCGGGTGCCGACGTATCCCTTTGTGGCGGACTTGCAGTTCACGCCGAAAGCGATCCTGTCGGCGCGTTCCCGCTAATTGCAGGAGGTCTCGCGGGGCGCTATGGGGCCCAAAGTCGCTTGATACTAAAGCGATGACTGTAGCGAAAATCATTTTGATTGACAAGCCTTTGTGGGCTGGCTAGAATCGGCTGAATTTACGGAACAGGAGACGCTGATTTGCATGCATCCGGACCGTCCGTAGAGGGAGTTCGACCGATTACAAGTCGGACGAAGCGGCAAGCCAAAGGGAAAGTGGGACTACGAGACGCGAGTTTTTGCAAGGATCGCTCGCGGTTGCGGGCACTCTTCTTGCACCGCAGATTGCCGATGCTGCGGCGGGAGTTGAGACGAAGCAGAAGCGCCCCAACCTTGTTTTCTTCTATGGCGAGGGACAAAGAGCGGATGCGCTTTCGATCGCGGGCAACACTGTGCTGAAGACGCCCAATCAGGACCGCATTGGGCACGAAGGCGTGCGCTTCAGGAATGCCTTTTGCACGAATGCGCTCTGTGCGCCCGCGCGCGCGACGGCCCTGACTGGAATGTATTCGCGGTCTACAGGCGCGCTTTCCAACGAACATCTGAATATTCCGCTGCCTGCGGATATTCCCATATTCACAGACCTCCTGCGCGAGGCCGGCTATGAAGTAGCCATCGTCGGCAAGGTGCATGCGCACAATGGAGTGGAGGAGCGAAATTGGGATTACTACTTTGGCCACAACGATGCCAGCAATAATTATGTAAGACCTCTGTTCAAGGAAGGACGAAAGGGCAAGGTCGGGCCGGAGCAGCGATACGAAGGCGTATATCCTGACGACCTCGCCGTCGACCGCGCGCTGGCATGGCTGGAAGAGGACCGCGGTGATAAGCCGTTCTGTTTGCTGGTGTGGTTTGTCGCGCCGCACGAGCCATTCTTTCGCGCGCGGCGGCACTTCGACCTGTATCGAGGAACGGTCATACCGAAGCCCGCGACTTTCGATGACGATCTCAAGGGCTATCCCGGGAAGCCGCGAAGTTTTGTCGTGGCCAAGAACAAGATCGGGACATCGCCTGGGCATGAGGCGTGTGGGTCGCTCGAAGGGGTGGCGAAGAACTATTACGCTGGGTTAGTTGCCGTGGATGAAAATATCGGGAAGATACTCAATTTCCTGGAAAAGAAAAATATTCTCGACGAGACAGCGGTTGTTCATACTTCCGATCATGGATACTTTCTCGGCGAGTTCAGGATGTTCGACAAGCGGCTGATGCACGAGCCTTCGATTCGAGTGCCCATGATGGTGCGTTATCCGAAGCGTATTCCGCCGGGGACAGTGCGCGATGAAATGATCCTCGACACAGACCTGGCACCCACCTTTCTCGATCTGGCAGGACTGCCTGTACCAGAGCACATGGAAGGGAAGAGCATGCTGCCGCTGGCGAAGACCACCGATCCGGACTTCCGCAAGGACTGGTATTACGAGTATTTCGAGTGGGTGAATCCGGAGGGCGTGAAGCCGCACCGCGGAATTCGCAGTGAACGCTACAAGCTGATTCATTATCAGCAGGAGCCACAGGAGTACGAGATGTACGACCTGAAGGAAGACCCTCTGGAGACGAAGAATCTTTACGGCGATCCGCGATATGTGGAACTACAGAAGGAGTTGTGGGACCGCATGGAGAAGCTGCAAGCGGGGGTCCCGCAGCGGCCGAAAATTACGGGGCCCAAGCCAGTAGCCAGTTAGCGGCAAAAGTAGTTATTCCGCAGGTTGGCGGGGGAAATGCATGTATGCCCAGTCCGGCGAATAGAAGAGAGTTTATGGGGCTACTGACGGGCGCCGCACTCTCGGCCACGTGCTCTTACGAAGCGTTTTGCATGACGGCGGATAAAACCGAAAGAACGTCCAAGCCACCCAATATTGTTTTCTTTCTAATCGACGATATGGGTTACGGCGACCTCGGATGCTATGGAAACACGTTTGTCGAGACACCAAATATCGATCGGCTTGCAAGGGAAGGACTGCGATTCACCGACGCCTACGCCAGCGCGCCGGTTTGCTCTCCGAGTCGTGCGGCGATTTTAACGGGCCGCTGTCCTGCCAGAGCGCACCTTACACAATGGATTCCGGGAGTGAAGTATCCACACAAGAAACTTGTGGAAGCGCCGAGCGCGCAAGACCTGGATTTGAATACTCCCACTTTGCCGCAACAGTTGAAGCGCGCAGGCTATCGGACCGCGGCCATCGGTAAATGGCACCTCGGAGGAGAAGGTTACCTACCCGAGGATTTTGGATTCGATGTGAATATTGCTGGAGACAATCACGGACATCCGCCGTCGTACTTTGGCCCATTCAATTTTCATCATCTTTCGGGCTATTCCGAGAAGGATTATTTGACCGATGTCCTGACGGAACGGATGGAAGAGCATGTGAAGGAAGTCGCGAAAGAGGGACCGTTTTTTTTATATATGGCGGAATACTCCGTGCATCTTCCGCTCGAAGCAAAGCGCGCGCAGATCGAAAAATATCGCCGCAAGAATGGCGGCAGGGATGAACCCGATCCGGTCTATGCCGCGATGATCGAAAGCACCGATCAAGCGGTGGGAGCGTTGCGCTCCGCGCTTGTGCGTGCGGGGGTCGCGGACAACACGGTCATCATCCTTACGTCGGACAATGGCGGCGTCGGGTTTCAGGGACGTAACCTGCATCGCATCGCGAACAACGGCGGACTGCGTGGTGGCAAGGGGTTTCTGTATGAAGGCGGTATTCGGGAGCCGCTGATTGTCTATTGGCCGCACGTCACGCACCCCGGAAGTACCTGCGACGTGCCAGTGATCGGAGCGGATTTTATGCCGACGATTATGCGCCTCGCCAACGCCGGGCCGCCACCGCGGCCTTGCGACGGTCTGGATGTAAGCGCTCTGTGGCGCGGAGAAAAGAACCTGGCGCGGGAAACTCTTTACTGGCACTATCCGCACTACAGCGATCAGGGCGGCACCCCGACAGGCGCCATTCGCGAAGGAGAATGGAAGCTGATCGAATTTTTCGAAGACGATCATGTGGAACTCTACAATCTCGCGCTCGATGCAGGGGAGCAATACGATCTGTCGTCGAGTTTTGCGCGGAAGGCGGAAGATTTGCGCCTCAAGCTTTACAAGTGGCGCGCGAGTGTCAATGCGGCGATGCCGAGCCGCAATCCAGAGTATGACCCGATGCTCGCTTTATTGCGCAAAGGACCGGCCGGGTGCAGTGCGGAGCCTTCGCGGGCGTGTCTTGAGGACTGACGACTAGACCGCGTCACTAGTTCCTTGACGTTGCCTGATGAGGCTTCTATGTTCAACAACGTTACGCTTACATGCAACCAAGATCACGGTTCGGTTCAAACGGCGGCACCGCCCTTACTTCTTCTGGGCAGCACTCTGTCTAGCGCGGGGCTTGGCGGTCCGATCGGTTGAGCAGCGAGGGGCAAGACTTGCCTGTAGGACTATTTTCCGAATGTCCTTCGAGGCGTCTTCTGCAACGAGTTCGACGATAAGTTTCGCTGCTCGGCGTCCGATCTCATTGCTGCGCTGATCGATGCTCGAAAGCGGAACGCGAATCAAATCGTCGAAGTGCAAATTGCCACAGCCGATCAGGGCGAGATTCCGCGGTATATCGATGCCTTGTACCTCTGCCTCCGCCATGACGCCGAACGCAATCACGTCATTAAAGCAGAAAATGCCATCGGGCGGGCGCTTCAACGTCATGAGAGATTTGAGCGCATCCGCGCCCTGCTGGTGGCCGTCGACGTCGACGCGCCCTGCTTTGACGAGGTTCTCAGGGGGGACCTCAATATCGTGTTTGCGCAGGGTGTCGAGAAAGCCTTTGAGGCGGCGTCTACCGGTGCTGTTGTCGGGTCCCTGGATGTGTGCGGGCCGCTTACAACCCATGGCCAGAAGATGTTCGGTGGCCATCTTACCGATGTTGTAATCGTCCGAACCGACAAAGTGAGCGTCGAAACCTTCAAAGTAGCGATCGAGCAAGATAAGCGGCGTATCGCCTTGCTGGATGCGTCGCAGCGATTCCGGATTGGGCTGGCAGGTCGCTACGACCAGCGCGTCCAGGCGATGCGCCAACATGTGCTCGATCTCCTGTTCTTCGAGCGTGGGATCTTCTTCCGAGGATGCGATAACAAGAAAGTAACCGCGCTCGCGGAGAACAGCCGAAAGGCCCTTGGCCACGTCGGCAAAAAATGGATGGATGAGGTCCGTGACGATAAGGCCCACGAGCGACGAGCGGCCGGTGACCAGGCTGCGCGCGGCAAGGTTCGGCCGGTAATTAAGCTCCTTGACTTTAGCGTAGACGCGCTCTCGGGTTTTCTTGCTGATGTCGGGATGGTTTCTCAGCGCTTTGGAAACCGTCACCAGGGAAATTCCCAGGTCAGCCGCTATGTCCTTCATCTTCACTGCCATATGCGAACTATACACAATCCTGCATCCTGTGGCAGCCGCGGTCGCGACCAATCAAGAGCGTTTCCTGGCATTGCCGGCGAGTTGTTATCGTAAGCAGGAGCGAGTGCAATCGGTCCAAAATTATTGTTTGACGCCCAATAACTAAATCGTTTACTGTATCGTAAATAACTCAGCGCCAGGGAAGTCGAAACTTGTGCAAGCGGACTGCAATGAGCTGAGCGATCAGGGACGGGGCCTCTCATCAATGCGCGATATGAAATATCGTCGGCTCGGCAACACGCCGCTTCGCTTGTCCGTCATCGGTTTTGGCGCGTCGCCGCTTGGTGATGTATTCGGACGGACAGATCCGACCGAGGGGATTGCGACGGTCCATTACGCCGTTGACCGGGGAATCAATTTTTTCGATGTCTCGCCTTACTACGGGACCACCGTCGCCGAGGCCCGTTTGGGTGATGCTCTTGCCGGACGCCGCGGCGAGGTTCTGCTGACCACGAAATGCGGACGATACGGGTTGGCGGACTTCGACTTCTC
This sequence comes from Acidobacteriaceae bacterium, assembly GCA_035648695.1. Taxonomy (GTDB): domain Bacteria; phylum Acidobacteriota; class Terriglobia; order Terriglobales; family Acidobacteriaceae; genus Granulicella. Next base: position 10,915 of record DASRLB010000480.1, read on the forward strand.
CGCGGATGGGATCGTGAGCCGGTTCGAGCAGTCCTTGAGGCGGCTTCGGACCGATTATGTCGACCTGCTGCAGGTCCACGACGTTGAGTTCGGCAGCGTCAACCAGATTGTCGAAGAAACGCTTCCGGCGATGCGGCGCCTTCAGCGAGAAGGGAAAGCGCGCTATCTCGGAATCACGGGCTACTCCCTGAAGACGCTGCTGGAGATTGCAAGTCAGTCTAGTGTCGACTAGTATTTTGACTTACTGCCGTTATAACCTGATGGTCACCGATATCGACGATGTACTTATCCCGTTTGCCAAGCAGCACGGTGTGGGAGTGATCAACGCTTCCGCGCTGCACATGGGACTGCTTACAAAGAGTGGCGCGCCGGGGTGGCATCCGGCGCCGAAGGAAGTAGTAGATGCCGGCAGGAAAGTCGTGGCGCTGTGCGAGGCTGAAGGAATCGACGCCCCAAGGCTTGCGCTGCGGTTCTGCCTCGACCATCCTGACATCACGAGCACCTTGATCGGAATGTCGACGAGGCAACAAGTCGAAGCCAACCTGAATGCGCTTTCACTGGCAAACGATCGTGGAGTGCTCGAAAAAATTCGCGGGATTGTTGCGCCGGTGCATAACTATGTCTGGCCTTCGGGACGAGAGGAAAATCATGGCTAAGATAGACCGTCGCTCCCTTGCACTCTCGCTCGCTGCGCTTCCACTTGTGACGGCGGCGCTGGTGCCCGCTGGGGCTGCGGCCCCGTCGGCAAAGAAGGGCCGTGTGCTTCGCGGGGCTTCAACCTTCAGCCATGTGGGCAAAGAGGAACAGCCCTTCGTGGACCACGTAGAGGCGACCATCGCCGAGCAGAATGGCCAAGGGTTTCTGGACCATATGTGGTTTGGAGGATCCTTTCCTGGCTACGACAAACTGCGTTTGCGTATTTATGTGGACCGCGAAGCGGTCGCGTCGATCGATGCGGAACTAGGGCTGGCAGCAGGGGTGGGTTTCGCGGATCCGGCCGCGCCGTGGGGAACGGTGTGGACAGGCGTCACGGGAGCGCCGAGCGGCATATATTTGAACTACCGCGTGCCTTTTTCAAAACATGTGAAAGTGACGGTGGAGCTTCCCAAGGGAGTAGCGAGCGACACGGTGTTTTGGTGGATCGTTCGCGGCTTGCAGAATGTTCCATTGCAAATTGCTGATTTTCTTCTCCCCGAAAATGCGAGGCTGCGGCTGTATAAACGCGAGGACCTCGTGGTCGAGCCCCTGGACGAGTTCGACCTTTGCAAAATGGCCGGCGAAGGCATGGTGTTTCAGGTGACGATCGCGGCGGGGAGTGCGAATTTTCAATATATGGAAGGACAGATGCGCGCCTACATGGGCGCCGATGTCGAGCCGCAAATGTTGTCCTCCGGGCTTGAGGATTATTTCCTCGGAACCTATTACTTCAATCGCAATCTTTACCACCTTCCGCAGGCCGGTCTGACGCATAAAGATCAGGCTTCGCATTCGTTTTCCGCCTACCGTTTTCACGACATCGATCCACTGGTGTTCTCTGACGGAATCCGTCTGGCGTGCCGTTGCGGTGAGAAGCGCGGGGAGAAAGTTTTTGGCCCTACTGGCGACCCGAAAGCTACGACCTACACTACGTATGTGTGGGCCTACGAGTGGCAGCCGGTCGCCGATCGGTACAGAGCGAACGCATAACGCTGCGGAGGTGTGCCGTGGAAACCGGCACATCCCCGAAGTGTTATGCGCTGTAACAATGCGCTAGGCGAAGTTGATCTTGAGCGCAATACCAAGGTCTGAGGTTGCCGGCTTCGCTCCGGGAAGCGTGAGCCGCAGGCCCGTTGCGTCGTGAGTAAACTTCAAGTTCTCATCACGGCCGAGCATGCGCACAGCCATTATCTTGTCTGGCTGTTGCGGCCCGTTGACGGCCAGGGATTGGATGACGACCTCGCCCTGCGGCCATCCTTGCAGAAACGCGAACATCGACTTGCCCTTACTGGTGAAGCGGATGTCCTGCGCGCCGAGGTCGGGTTGTTTGCCCTCGTTGAAGTTTTGCTGCTTGATCTTGACCGTCATGGCGGGACCTTCACCGTTGACCTTCCATGGCCGCGTATGGAAGATGCCTTCGCCATTGACGCTCATCCACGAGGTGATGCCCTCGAGGACGCGCATTTCTTCGGCGTCGAGCTCGCCGCTCGCGGGCAATGGGAAATTCAGCAGCAGGTTGCCGTTCTTGCTGACGATATCCACCAGCAGGTCGATGACCTTCTTGGGCGTCTTGTAGGTTTGGCCAAGCTTGTAGTGCCACTGGCCGATGCACGTATCGGTCTGCCATGGCGCGGGCCAGATGTTGCCGGCGACGCCACGCTCGTGGTCCAGCACGCAGATGCCGCCGTCGCAATCGGTCTTGGTCTTGCTGGTGTACACGGCTTCGCTGTTGCCGTGCTGGTCGATCGGGCCGACGTTGTAGAGTTCGGCTACTGTGGCGAGGCCGAAGCCTTCGAACTCCATGCCGCCGTCGGTGTAGAGCAAATCGGGCTGATAGCTGTCGACCAGGTCCTTGATCCGATGGAAGTATTCAAGCTTCCAGCTATCGGGCGCGACGCGGCCCATGGCCTTTGCCGTCTTGGCAAAGTCGGCAGGCATTTCCGCGTAGCTGTGGTAGAGATCGGCGTAAGCAGGATTTGCGCCGTCGTACGGAACGCCGGCGAGCGGTCCGGTGCTGTCGCTGCCATGCGCGGGAGCGTACCAGTCGAAGCTGTTGGAGAGGTGTTCACTAACGCCGAAGCGCAGACCGCGCTTGCGCGCCGCGGCAGACCATAGGCCAACCACGTCTTTCTTCGGCCCCATTGCGACAGAGTTCCAGCGAGGCTGATACTTCGAGTTCCACAGGTCGAAGTTGTCGTGATGCACGCCCATGCTGAAAAAGTACTTTGCGCCGGCTTTGGCATAGAGGTCCATCAGGTGCTCGGGGTCCCAGCGATCCGCGGTGAACAGAGGGATGCAGTCCTTGTAACCGAACTTCGACGGCGGGCCGAAGCGGTTGACGTGGTAGAGGTTTTGCGGCGAACCCTGCATATACATGTTGCGGGCGTACCAGTCGCCATCGCCGACGGCGGACTGAGGTCCCCAATGAGACCAGATGCCGAACTTGGCGTCCGCAAACCAGTCCGGAATGGTGTAGGCCTTCAGAGACGGCTGCGTGCCGACGTACTTGCCGGGAGTCAAATCGATACCGTTTTGCGCCTGCGCGAGGATGCGTCCTAAACTGCCTTGCATCGCCATCGCGGGAGCCACGCTTCCCATCAGACGAAGCGCCTGCCTTCTCGTAAATTTCATATTGCTCCTGTGCCTCTGCATCGCCACATCGGGGGAGTTTCGCTAACCAACGGGGCGGATCTTGCACGCTAACTATATCGCTTGCTGAATTCATCCGTCCACGCAAATGAGCATGGTTGTTCCATCAATTATTTCTGAGTGAAAATATCCGTTCCATCAACATCCATTTTTCACCATCGCGGGCGTGCGGCAATGCTTTCTGGTATCGCCACATCAGGCGCTCCCATTCCTGCACCCTCTCGTTCCCACGGTCTGCGGTGTCCTTGTCGGTGAAACTGAATTCGTCCTCAGTTTCCAGGACCATCAACAGACGGTTCGCGACCTGGTAAATTTCCATGTCGCGAATGCCGGCGGCCACGATGCTGGCCCTGATCTCCGGCCATACATTTTCATGCTGCTTTTTATACTCCGCGATGAGATCGGGGTCATCTTTCAAGTCCAGTGCGAGACAAAAGCGCTTCATTCAGGATCCCTCTTTCATTGCTGCCATGTGCAGGCGCGAGAACAGGTATTTTTGTTTAAGCAGCATACTACTGCAACGCTAAAGGTTGCGCTAATATTTTCAGGAAGTTTCTCGATTTCTCTGGTTCGCCAGAAATTCCGGTGTTATTTACGAGTGGTTCGCGGGCAGCGCTTCGAAGGTCAAAACCTCGAACGGGGCCAGATGGACGGCTTGCTTTTCGCCGGTTCGCAGCAGTTTGGCATCGAGTGGCGACGGGGCGCCGCTCCAGACGGATTTCAGTGTGTATGCCTTCGCTGCGTCGGAAGGCAACTCGAATGCGGAGGCGAGGTCGAGGTTGAAATCCTGCGGCCGGTCGGACGGATTGCGCAGCGTCAGCAAGCCCTTCGCGGGGCTCCACGAAGCCCATCCGTAGACCTGCAGTTGCAGCGGATCGCCGCCGATCCAGTGGGTATCGAGCAGCGTGGTGGCGTTGGCGCGGGACCAGCGGGCGGCCTCGGCGAGGGTGTCCCAGTTGGCCGGGGTGAGCAGCGAGGGCGTGATGTAGAGCTCCTGCAACTGCGTTCCACCGCCGAAGTAGCTGTGTACTTCGTCGGCGAAATCGTTGCCCGGATCGGTGCCGAGATTGTGGGCCTGCTTTGCGTACAGGATACCGTGCAGCATCAACGAGCTAAGCGGGAAGAGCGGGCCTTTCTGGACAATTCCCCGATAGGTCTGGCCGTCGCGATAGGTGATCCAGCGTTGCCGCTCGCTGCCTACGCCGGCGAAGCTATGGTCTTCGCCGCCTCTCCAGATGGAGTCGGCGTAGCGCAGCCAGAACGGAGAGGGCGACGTTCCCGTGGTGAGGTTGATGTAGATGTCGGGCTTCTCCTGGCGGAGACGGCCGATGAGGTGAATGGCGGTCGCGAAATCGCTGTCGAACGCGCTGCCCGGAACGACGCTGTTGACGTTGCCCGTTCCGTCGAACTTGAATTGATTGACACCGTATTTGTCGATCATTTCGAGGCAGGTCTGCTCGAAGGCGCTGTAATAGCGCGGGCCGGAGAGGGCGTAGCCTCCCTTCACGATCTCATAGCCTGCCTTCGTTCCGAAGGCGATGCGCTCCTGCTTCTCCCTGGAATATCCTCCCCAGGGCGAGAGCCAGACGCCGATGCCGAAACCGTATTTGCGCGCCGCTTCTCGCACGGGCGTGAAGCCGTTGGGGAAGCCCGAGTCCATCTTCCAGAGGGAGCTGGTGTTGTCCCAGCCATCGTCGAAGAGGAAGGAGTCCATGACGACGTGGCGCTTGCGGACCAGCTCGTTGCCAAAGGCGTGGATGCGGTCGAGCGCTTCGGCCTGGTTGTAACGCTCGCCGTAGCCGATGTCGTACCAGGTGTTGTAGTGCAGGAACGTGCGGTAAGGATGCGCGCGCTCCTGCTCGATGTAGCGGAGGAAGTCGCGACGCATCTGGCCTGGATGAGACCAGCCGATGACCGCGCTGTAAGCGATGGTCTGACCCGGTTCGAGCGGCAGCGTGCGGTGCAAGGTGCACTCGATGTTTCCGCCGGTAACGGTGTTGGTTGCGAGCGGGTCTTCGAAGCCGAGGAAGAAGTTGGCGTCGACGATGGGCGAGCCGGCGACGGCGCCTACGGTCTTCGCTTCCGGAGCGTGGAAGCGGAAGAGGACGACTTTGGCGATGGCGAGTTTGGTGGCTCCGGCGTGGAGCGTGAGTTCCTGGCGGAGATAGTTTGTGCCGTCGCGCGAGATGAGGCACCAATGCGCGCCGCCGGCGTCGGATGGGAGCGCGAAGTCGGCACAGAGCTGGCTGCCGGCGAGCGTGGCAGCATGGCGCGCTGAGCCAGGGTGCGCTGCGATGCGGCTGAGCGAGAGCGGCTTGGTGAGTTGCATCTGCGACGAGGCGAGGCTTTGGCCGTTCTGAAGCTGGAGGATGAAAGGCTCGCCGAGTTGAAGGCCGATGTTGTCTGCGAGGCTGGTGATTTCGAGCGCGGAAAGATCGCGAGCGCCAGCGGGAAGAGTGGCGCTAAGGACTCCGTTCGAGAGCGTCCATGCGGCGCGTTGGGCGGGACTCTTGCGGGCTGTCCGCGGAGCGGCGGCGGCGGCGAGGAGGAGCGTCGATGAGGAGAGCGCGAAGAGGCCAGTCAGTTTGCGGGAGGACATGCTTGTTCACACTTTTTCGAACGACACAGATCGAAACAAGATTGTAGCCTTTCAAAATGGAAGTATTCACGCGAGAGGGTGTATCTTCGACGGCGGTGATCTCGGCCCCGGTCCGATCTGTCAGGCATGTGCCCGGTCCGTACCCTGTC
>DASRLB010000481.1:0-8446 GCA_035648695.1 Acidobacteriaceae bacterium
GCTGCGGGATGCACTCGAGGCTGACACAATCATCTTGGCGGTTCCGTTCGGGGAACATCGCGAGATTGCGAAGGCCCTGCCGAGTTGGAAAGGCAAGACGGTCATCGACGCGATGAACTCGTTTCCAGTCCCACCTGAGGAACTGGACGGTCTTCCGTCTTCCGCATTCGTTGCGAAGTCGTTCACCGGCGCTAAGTTGGTGAAAGGTTTCAATCACCTGGTTGCAGCCACCCTGGCGACCGATCCGGTCGTCGAGGGGGGCCACCGGGTCGTCTTTCTGTCGAGCGACGACGAGGACGCGATCGCTCCCGTGGCGGATTTGGCCAAACAACTCGGGTTCGCACCCGTCAAGCTGGGAAAGCTCAACGAGGGCGGCGCGCTGGTGCACGCACGCGGCCGCACCTGGGGTCAGCTTATCTTCCAAGATTTGTTCAAGAAGAAGCAGTAATGGATGACTATCTGAGCTTTGGAGGAAGGACGTAAATTCATCAGAAAAAACAACGAAAAACAAAAGGGAGAAAACACATGAGTAATAATCTTGGACAAAAATTGGCGGACAAAATTGCGGTTATCACAGGCGGAAGCAGCGGGATTGGCTTGGCCACCGCCAAGCGCTTCGTGGAAGAGGGTGCGCACGTCGTGATCACTGGGCGACGAGAGAAAGAGCTGAAGGAGGCCGCAGCCTTCATCAAGAGAAACGTTACGACGGTCGTGGGCGACGTGTCGCGCTTGGAAGATCTGGACCGGCTCTATGCCGTCGTGAAAGAGAAACATGGTCACATCGACGTACTCTTCGCGAACGCGGGCGCAGGTACAATCGCACCGCTTGCCGTGGCTACTGAGGCCCATTTCGACCAGACCTTCGACGTGAACGTGAAGGGGCTGTTCTTTACGGTGCAGAAGGCCCTTCCCCTCTTCAAAGACGGGGGCTCGATTATCCTGACCTCTTCGGTCTCGAACGTGTTGGGGCTGCCAGGGTTTAGCGCCTACGCCGCGAGTAAGGCGGCTGTGCGCAACTTCGCGCGCGCCTGGACTATGGAGCTGAAAGACCGCAAGATCCGCGTGAATTCGATGAGCCCCGGACCAACCGATACCCCGGCCTTAGCGACGACGACGGGCCTTACCGCTGACCAGGCCGAGCAAGCGGCCGCACAGTTCTCCTCGCAGATCCCAATGGGTCGCAGGGGCAAGCCCGAGGAAATCGCAGCTGCCGTCGTATTCCTCGCTTCCGATGAAAGTTCTTTCATCACCGGTATAGATCTCCCGGTCGATGGAGGCTTGGCGCAGGTCTAATACGGAGCGCAGATCAAGTTGTGAGAGAAATCGAAAAAATAGCGGTGGTGTGAAAGCTGTCGCGCTGAAACTTACACGATCCGATGTAAGGGAAATGGAGAGATTTTGATGAGCATCGAAAAGAATGTCCAGGTTGTGAAGGATTTCTTTGCAGCAATAGGCAGCGGCGATAAGCAACGTGTGCTGGCGTTGGTTGCCGAAGATATTGAGTGGATCGTTCCGGGCGAGGACTGGCCCCTGGCCGGCACGCACCGCGGGCACGCGGGAATAGCGGACGTGCTTCAAAAGGCGTCAGAAGAGGTGGAAACGACATACCCGGGGCCCCCCGAATTCGTGGCGCAGGGAGACCGGGTTCTGGTCATCGGCGTCGCTACGGGGAAAATCAAAGCCACGAATAAGACGTTTGAGGACCACTGGGTCTTCGACATTACCGTTCGGAATGGCAAATTGACGAACATCCGGGAGTATATCGACACGCAAGCACTGGCGCGAGCCTCCGAGATGGCCGCGTCCGGGCTGGCGTAGCGCTGGCCATCTGCGGCCATCGGGTTGGGGCAGCCGTGGATCGCCCCCTCGCACGCCGCGCGCTCGTCGAATGCCCAACCGTAAAGGAGATCCCGATGTACGACCAATCCAGGCTATACAAAAGATGAACCAAACTCCAGATCAAGTCCATGCCGACCTGATGGCGGACACGGTGGCTTTTCCGATTCTCTCCGCGGCCGAGTTGGAGGAATGTGCGGAGTTCGGCGCCCGCTGCTCGTTCGGAGCAGGCGAAGACCTCTTCCGGGCGGGTGCCCATCCGTTTGACTGCTACGTCATCCTCTCGGGCGAAGTTTGCATTATTGATGTCTCGACGGATGAGCCGACCTATTTGATTCGCCTCCTGGGGGGGCAATTCACGGGTGACATTGATTTGTTCACTGGGCGACGCGCGGCCGCCTCCTGCGAGGCTATCTCCCAGGTGGAAGCTATCCGCATCTCGCCTGACAAAGTCCGTGAGATGTTGGTGCGCCAGCCGACCTTGGGCGCGCGTATTTGGCGAGCGTTTCAACGCCGGCGCGAGTTGCTGATGGCGACGGATTTCCAGGGGCTGAGTGTATACGGGGCTGAGGACGACAAGCGAACCCTGGAAACCGTCGAATTCCTCTTTCGCAACGGCGTGCCGCATCACTGGATGAACATCGCGGAGGAAGAAAACGCCACGCGAATACGAGAAATCGCTGGCGATGACCTCCACTATCCGATGATCACCTGCGGAAAGAGGCTGCTTTTCCGTTCTCCCGGCTTGACGCAACTGGCGGAAAGCATCGGCGTACGTCACCGTCTCCCTGAGAGAACATATGATGTCATCGTCCTCGGGTCCGGACCGTCGGGATTAGGCGCGGCCATTTGCGCGGCTTCCGAAGGTCTCTCGACCCTGGTGCTCGACGGACTCGGGCCAGGCGGACAGGCCGGTTCCAGCTCGAAGATCGAGAACTACGCGGGCTTCCCCAATGGCGTGACGGGGCGCGAACTAGCGCAACTCTCCTATTTGCAGGCGCTCAAGTTCGGCGCGGAGTTCGTTGCACCCTGCCATGTAACGGAATTGAAGCGTGACGACGGTCTCTACCAAGTGCGTACTAGCGAGGGCGACGTTGCTATCAGCAAAACGGTGATCATCGCCACGGGTGTTTCCTACCGCTTGCTCGACGTGGAAGGATCAAATGACTTGCTCGCTTCCGGCGTTTACTACAATGCCACCGCGGTCGAGGCCCGGATGTGCAAGAACTGGCCGGTGCATGTGATCGGCGGGGGCAACTCAGCCGGGCAAGCAGCAATGTTCCTCACGCAGTATGCGCGAAAAGTTACGCTCGTGGTGCGCGGTAGTGATTTGCGCAAGAGCATGTCCTCGTATCTCTGTGATCGGGTGGCGGCAAATCCGGAGATCGAAGTTCGTTACCATACCCAAGTAACGGCCATCGAGGGAACTGAACACATCAGAGCCGTTCACTTGCGGGACGACGTTGGAAACGTTGCCCGCGAGGAGACGACGGGTGTTTTTATCTTCATCGGCGCCAGGCCGAGAACGGATTTCCTGCCGGCCGAGGTGGCTCGCGATGACAAAGGTTTTGCGTTGACGGGTTCGGCCGTTGCAAAGTTAGAACGTTGGAAGGAACGGCGGCTACCCGAGGCACTCGAAACGAGCTTGCCGGGAGTCTTTGCCAGTGGCGATTGCCGCAGCGGTACTACCAAGCGGGTGGCTTTTGCAATCGGTGACGGCGCTCTGGCGGTCAGCTGCGTCCACAATTTGCTGGGCACGTACCCGATTTGATAGCTCGGAGAATTGGATTCGACCACATCCTAGGGAAAGGGTTGTCTGCTTTCATCGATTCGCCTGGCAGAGGGGGCCCGCCCTCGGTTAGTGCATGATCGCCAAGGCACTCACCGAGATCCGATAGGTAACCAAAAGTCGGCTTAACCGGCCAAACTCTGCCCATTTTTCCTTCAGGTGTTTGGGAGCCTTTTTATTTGGGCGAGGATTTTGGACAGTCGGTTGGAGAGCCGTTCGAGTTGAGCCTGTGCGTTACCGATGGGGAGCGAGCGGCGGAACATCTGCATGAAGTGCTGGGTGGCAATTAAGGCGTCGGTAACGCCTTGAATGCCCGGGTGTAGTGCGGTGGGGGGCAACTTGGGTTGGGGAATGAGATGTCTTGGTTGGGAGCGAGCAAGTTGGAATTCGCGTTCCAAATCAGTAAGGGAAACGTCGACATAGCGCATTGTCATTTCCGGATCGACGTGCCCGAGCAGCTTCATGAGGACGGGGAAGCTGACACCGGAGCGAAGCATCTCCGTGGCATAGGTGTGTCTGAACTGGTGGGGAACGATGGCTGTGGACAGATCAAGTGCGAAGCAAACCTGATGCAGGTAATCTCGCAGTTGATGGACGAGCGCGTTCTTGCTGCTGTAACGAGCAAGCAGGCGCTTGTCTGGTGGCCTTGGATCGAGAGAGCGAAAGAAGCGCAGGCGATGAATGAGGTCACGCGCGAAGGCGTCGACGGGGACCATACGTTCGGTCTGGAGCTTGCCGAGGGGGACTTGAATGGCCCATGTGCCGGGTCTGGGAGAACAAAGGCAATCAAAGGTGAGATCGGCACACTCGCCGATGCGCATGCCGGTGTGGCGCAATAACAGGAATACATTTCCTCCCAGATCGTTGCGTCGTTGGAACTCCTGCTGGAGGAGTTGATCCTGTTCGGCAGTAAGCGGACGTGGGAGACGTTGTGGAGTGCGCGGGATATCTTCGCGGCGAATGAGACGGGCGAGTTCAAAGCGCTGGTTGGAGCAGGCCAGTTCGTTAAAAACGCAGCGAAGAAGGATTAGGTGGCCGATGCAAGTGGAGGTAGCCAGTGGCGGCTTTTTCGTCCGCATGGCGGCCATCCAGCCGAGGATGTGATCGCGGTCGAGCAGTGCGAGACGGTTAACCTCGGGGTGGTGGGCGGCGAGATAGCCAAGGAACTGACGCACCGTGATGTTGTAGGCACGAGCGGTTCCAGAACTCAGCGCGGTAGTGAGCGAATCGACAGCGCGCGCGAAGGCCGGCAGCAGCGGATGCTCGAACGGAGGGGGGCGCCGGCGGCTCACGAGGTACTCCCGGGAAGAGGTCGAAGGCACTGGGCAACGGCGCGGGTGTACTCGTTGTAGACATCCTGGGGAGCGACGTGGACATAGCGCAGTGTGGTTTCGATATCGGCGTGACCCATCAGCTGCATAAGCGCGGGCAGGCTCATGCCGGCGCGCACCATATCGCAGGCGAAGGTCCGCCGGAAACGGTGGGGGTTGGCCATCTGGACACCGGTAGTGCTGCGATGATGGCGGAATAGAGACCGTAATCCGGCCGGCGTCATGCGCGTGCCGCGCGCGGGTCCCTTCAGGACCACGAACAACGCGGCGGAGCAAGGATCGGGTCGCTCAATGCGCAGATAGTGCTCGAGCAACTGAGTTGTCTCGGGCGCCAGAGGAAGCAAACGCAGCTTGTTGCCTTTTCCGCGCACGCGGAGCTGGCCTTCGGACATCAGCACGTCCTCACGGTTCAAGGCGATGACTTCGACGGAACGAAGTCCATGCATGAGCATGAGGCCGATGATGGCCAGGTCACGTGCGGTGTGGAAGCTTCGCCAGAAGCGCGCCACTTCATCGACGGAGAGGGGGACGATGTTACGCCGGGGCTCGCGCACGCGCAATCTGCTGATGGCCACGCGCGAACGGCCAAGCCCCATGGGCTTGCGCTGCAGGAAAGTCTGTTGAAACCCGTGTGCGATCTGAGAGGGGGCATCGGGAAACTCACTGCGCAGAGCGCGATCGACATCAGCCACGCGTTCATTAATAGTCGCGGCGGAAGGACGCGGTTCCTGAGCGGACTGGAAACGGATGTAATCGAGCAAGGTCGATTCGCTGAGGTCCGCCTGCGCAATCTCTTCGCTGTGATGAACGCTGGCCCACCAGCGCAAGAAATGCAGCAGGTTGAAAGCGTAGATCCGCAGGCTGTTGGGAGTCAGCCTGCGAACATGCTCGCGGTCCAGGTAACGATTAATCCAGCCAACCTCTCGGCCGCTGTCTTGTTCTATGACCCGGATGGGGCTGTGTGCGCCCGAGGGCATCATGGCCTTCTGAATCAGTACGCGGAACTTCATGGCCTTGCCGCCTCCACGAGAGCTTGGAACTGTTGAGCGTCCCCTCCCTGGACAAAGAAGGAGTTGGGATCGTGACCTGGTGGCAAGAGGACGCGGCGGGCATCGATGCCATGCATGGCGAGCCTCTGTGCGAGCAACTCGGCTGCTTGCTGACCGCTCTGGTTGGCATCAATATCAAAGGTGAGATAGACGGTGCGTGAACCATCGCATAGCTGGTGGAACTGATCGGTGTTGAGATGTGTACCCAGCGAACATGTGACGTTGGTAAAGCCGGCCTGACGCAATACGGCAAAATCAAACAGCCCCTCGACAAGAATCACCTTGGGGCAGTTCCGGACCTTCTCCCATGCATACAAACCGCCCTTGGTGCCGGGCAGAAAGCGATGGGCAAAGGCGGTGCCGATGCTGCGGCCGTAGAAGTTAATGAGCTGTCCGCTCTGGCGTAGCGGGAAGATAATGCGCTGGTAGAAAGAGTCGGAGCCGTTTACGTTAAGCAGGCCGAGTTGCCGTAGCAGGTCGAAGGAATGACCCAGTGCCGTGAGATACCGACGCAGGCTTCCGCCGGGCGCGTAGCCAATCCTGAGTTCATCGAACAGAGCAGGATCATGCAGTCCACGCTGGCTGAGATATCGTACGGCTTCTGGGTAGTGCTCGAGTTGCTGACGATAGAAAGCAGCAGACTGTTCCAGCACTGCGGCGGAATCGACTGAAGGACTGGTCTGCGGATCGAGGTAGGCAAGGCTCTCTCGGAAGGAAAGATGGCGTGATAACTGAATAAGGCGAATCAGATCGCCACCCTGGCCGCAGCCGTGGCAATAGAAGACATCCTTGCGCGTGTTGACATAGAACGAGGGTTGGGTCTCTTCGTGCAACGGACAGAGTCCGACAAACTCGAATCGGCCCGCATGATGACCAGTCCAATTATGTTGCCGCAGATAGTCCAGAAGCGGCGTCCGCCGCTTGAGTGCTTCGACGTCTTCACCCACGGTGTCTTTTTCGCCTCCGGAGCCCAGCGTAGGAGCAGAGGGACGGCAGTCCAAGGCAAGGATGGTGGGCGAAATGGTTTTTTCAAAGACGCAGAGGCCAGAGAACCTCGAGAGTCGGACTTATCCACGACAGCGGCGTCGCTTGATCAACAAGCTGATGGCCGCGAGTCAGCCAATGAGTTATGCGAGTGACGGTCCTGCTCAGGAAAGAAAGCGCCGGCTGAAAACAATCAAGACCGCTTGACCAGCGCCGGACGGTCGACGGATCGGGCAAGCGGTCAGGATCCTTCAACCTGGGCAATGCCTTCTCCCAACTGCAGTGCTCTGTAAAGCGCCGCTGCAGTGCGTGGCTGCGCGCCAGCAAACTGTAATGCGTGTAAGGCAGAGAGAACAGGGGAAGGAAGGTGAATGTCATCCCGCACCTGACGCAGCGCCCACGATGAATCCAAATCCAGTCGTGATGCTCGTCATGAGCCTGCTTCCGGCGACGGCCGTGACCCACAATAGAATCTCGTTCACAAAACGGGCATCGGCGTATCATGATCTCGTCGCAGTGTTCGGCCCAGTCGGTTGCAATCTTGTCCGGCGCGACGGAAACTGAGACAAAGTAGACCGTACCTCACAGGGGTTCCGCCTCTGGCTTCGACCCGCCAAGATCTCCGTCGGAAGCGGAGCCCCGCCTCCCGAAGAAACATCCAACTGAAAGAGAATATCGCCTCTCGACTGATCAGCCTTTTACGGCTGAACTCAGAATGTTGGCCGGTTAATTACGGCTTCTCGGACGTAATCTAGAGCCGAAGATCGGTTCCGAGTGAATTACCGCTAGCCGGAAGGTGCAGCGAAGCTAGCTGCTAATCCAGCAGGGGGAAGAACCTGCCAGTAGAACTTGCCCAGTTGCTACTGTAGTCATACCGGACGGCGGAGAGGGTGATCTCTCTTGTCGATGCTCCGGAGTAAACGTCCCAGCCGGCAAAGCGCGAGCAGCGTCGGGTCCGTCAGGGGGACTAGCAAATCAGCAGGCTGTAGCAAAAGGAGCGAACCGTTAGCCGCGAAAAGACGGTCCCACCGGTAGCGGACTGTGGTGGGATGGATGAGAATGCCGAATCTTTCTTCTGGGGATGAAGGCCGTGCCGCCGGTGAAGGAACTGGGTATGAGCAACCGGAGGGTTCTCCGTGGTCATAGAGGGCTGCATGCTGACAAGGATTAACAGTGAAAGCTCGGAACCACTCGTGGGCAGCCTAGGCGCTCCCGCACAGCAAAGGCTCTCCGTATAACTAGCGACTGCTGGGAAATCGGGGAGTGCACGCGAGTGGGTCGGATGAGGTCAATAAGTGTTGATGGACAGGGACACTATAACCCTGACCGGAGCGAGGACCTCTGGGGTAAGGCCGTGAGGCCCTAGTGACGGTATCGAAAAAGAATGCCTGCCCGGCTCAGTACGGGATCACAGGTCTCGTTCTCGGACGATACGAAGGATGGAAGCAAACTGTTTG
>DASRLB010000482.1:0-2171 GCA_035648695.1 Acidobacteriaceae bacterium
CGCCTCAACAAGGGAGGAAACGCATGAACCACGCTTCCGAACACGACATCGACCGGGTCCTCACCGCCCTCCGCGACACCGAGCCCACCGCCGGCCTCGAATCCCGCATCCTGCAAGCCGTAGAGGACCGCACCCCCGCCCGCCCAGCCTGGTTCCGTTGGGCACCGCCACTGCAATGGAGCCTCGCCGCCCTCGCGACCGCAGCCATAGTCTTCGCCCTCACCACCCACAACACCCGTCGCCCCACGTCCACCACAGCCCAAACTTGGGGTGACCCATCTTCGCCGGAGGCTTCATCTCCGGCTAAGGTGGGCTCGCACAGCCCCGCGTCGACCGAAGCGTCGCGGCTTCATACGACGCGCCGTGGAGAGATCGCAGCATTTACCGAAGCCGGCACCCTCCACACTCCCGTGCACATGAGGTCACCGCGCATCCCAACATACCCGCCACACAAATTGCTTTGCGACTGCGACCCTCTTGCGATGGCGGAAATGCAAGCCCCCAGCCGTCCCGCGCCGGAAATGCCCTTGACCGCCCAGGAACGCCTCCTCCAGCGCGTCGTCCACCACGGCGACCCCATCGAAATCGCCGAGCTTGAGCCCTTCCCGAAAAATCCCCTCGTGACCGCCGCCACAGCAAAGGACGATGACGCCGTCAAAGACGTTGTGCAACGCTACCTCAAGCAACTCGCCGCCGCGGAAGCCCTCAACCCCACCCCTCCTGCTTCAGACTCCAACGACCCAGGCCCCAATGTAGATTCCCCCAGCAACCTCAACTAGCTCAACATCACGCAGTATCGATATACAGCGAGAGTCCTTAAGTGCTTGACTTACAACAAAATCGTCATCCTGAGCGAAGCCTCTTGCTGTCTCATCGCAAGAGGCGCAGTCGAAGGACCTGCCACGCGGATCGTACCCGTAGAAACCTTCCCCCTTTTTGCCGATACCCTGGGACTTCTCCGCGGTAACCATATACCGATACGCACAAGACCGCCCCGCAACCAATGTCTAAACCGACGCACAAGAACGGAGCCCGCCTCATGAAAACCCACCGTCTTATCCTCCCCGCGCTTCTGGCCTTCACCCTCGCAGCCCTTCCTCTCGCTGCCCTCGCACAGGACAAAACCGAGGACACGAACACGCCCGCTGCCGAACACAAATCTGGGAGGCAGTACGACCACGCAATCACAGACTGCCGCAACCAGCCCACCCGGACTCAAACGTACGATTGCACCCAGGCGCACTTGCAGACCAGGACAATTTTCCTCACCAACACCACACAGCAAAGTGAAGCCAACGAAATCCTCATCGCCGTACGCAACCTGTTTGATCCTGGGATAAGGATTTATCTCGTATCTCCCAGGAATGCCATCACCATCACCTCATACCCCGAAGAGATCGATCGTATCCAAGCCTTCATAAAAAACCTCGACATACCTCGTCCGAGCTATCGCCTCACCTACACCCTCACCGAGTCCGACGCCGGCAAGCGCATCGGCACCCAGCACTTCTCCATGATCGTGGTCAGCGGACAACGCACCACCCTGAAGCAAGGCAGCAAGATTCCGGTCATCACCGGTTCCTACAGCCCCGGCGGCGCAGACTCCAAAACCGGCCCCGGCGTCCAGACGCAGTACACCTACCTCGACGTCGGAGAAAATTTCGACGCCACGCTCACCGGGGTCGCCAACGGCGCCATGCTCAAGACCAAGGTCGAGCAATCCAGCATCGCCGACCAGAAGTCCGCGGTCAACGAAGCCGAGCCCATCGTCCGCCAGACCGTCATGGACGGCTACCTGTTCCTCCCCACCGGCAAACCCGTCATCCTCGGCTCCATCGACATCGTCGGCAGCACCCGCCACATCGATATCGACGTCATGATGGAACCCATCCCCTAACAAAAACTGGTAACTCGAAACCGGTAACTGGCAACCGGCCGCACCAAGCCTTAAACTCGCAGCTCGAAGCTCGCAACTCGTAGCTGATTGATAAACAGCCTTCCTCCGCAGCCGCTTTCCATTCGCGCCCGGCCCTTGACACCGCCCGTATAATTAACCCAGCAGCAGAACCCCGAAAGCCCGGCCCGCCGCCGGGCTTTCGCATGGACGCCGCCAACAGAGGTACAAACCTAAACCCTTTCGTTAAGGCACTTTGAACGCATAGGGTGGGGGG
>DASRLB010000483.1:0-7363 GCA_035648695.1 Acidobacteriaceae bacterium
CCTGATGCCTTGGCAAAAATCAGTCGACGTTCACCAAAATCCAGCCCACACATCCCCCACACACCTCAGCACACACAGCTACCCCACTCTCATCAGCAAAAAACATCACATGCTTACCTCTCGTGAGAAATGCGGGTTAGAGACTCCACTGATCGCGCCAAGTGCGGCGCGGTGAATGGGCCATACAAAAACTGTGGAAGGCTATTGGGGAATGAAGGTTTGGGAGACATCTGCGGCAGCGGCGTAGTTTGGATTGCTGGCGCTGGAGGCGGTAACGGTGACCTCGCTGGGGCCTGTGACGTTGAGAGTCGATCCGGTAATTTGCGCGGGGCCGGAGACGGTGTAGGTTACGGGAAGGCCGGAAGTGGTACGAGCGGTCAGCTGATATGTGCCGCCTGAGGCGAAGTTGGGGAGCGGGGCGAAGACGATGGACTGCGGTGCTCCGCCACTGACCTGTAGTGTGCTGCCGATGAGAGCGAAGTTATAGTTGGCGGCCGCGAGAGTGCCGAGCGCGACTGTCGTCGGATACGTCCCGGCGGGCGATGTGCGGACCGCCGTCGTGGTGATGACCGGTGCGCCGCTGACGACTGTTGCCGGGTCGTTGTTGACGTAGCCCGCGATGGCGTAGGTGAAGGCCGGATTCGGCGCGCCGAAGATGCGCGAGGCGGCGGTCGCGGTGACGGTCAAGGTCGCGGGCGTGACGGTTTCGCCGGCGTTGGCGGAGGTTAGGCCATCGGAGGTTGCGGTGTAGGTGTAGTTCCCCACGGGCAGCACAGCGCCGAGGTTGAATGTGGCGGTCCCTGCGTTTGCGGCTGCGTTGTAGGTCTGGCTGTATCCCGTGGCGGTGACGGTCAGCGTCACGGTTGCGGTCGAAGCCGTCTGGTCGCCGGCGACGTCCTGTACGGCGACGGTGACTGTCCCGGCGCTCGCTCCGTAGGTGAGTGAGGCGGGAGGCGGTGTGGAGAAGGCGAGTTGCGCGTCGGGGCCTGCGTTCACGGTGATGACGAGTGGCGTTGGGGCCGGCGGCGTGCCGTTCTGTGTGCCCGTTGCGATGGAAGTTCCGAACGTAGTCGCCGTATAGTTCGAGTCACCCACATACTGCGCGGTGTAGTTGTGAATCCCCGCCGCGGGGTTGGTCAATGTGACGGACGCGAGCGTTCCGTTGGTACCGAGCGACGCGGTTCCGACCACGGTTGTGCCGTCGAGGAACTGGACGGCGGCCGTTGGCGCCGCTGCCGCTGCCGCTGCTCCAAAACCCGTTACAGGATTGGTCGGTTGCAGCATGACATTCAGCGTTACCGTTGCCGGCAGCGTAACGGTCGTTGGCTGGTTGATGTTGTTGGTCGTGGCGCCGCCAGTGGTCGTGTTGGCATAGATTTCACCGACCAGCGTTGGGAAGGCGTTTGCGCAGTAGTCGGTCGGAAACGCCGCCGCGGCAGTCGCGTTGTTGGTCTCGGTCACCGAGTTTGTGGTCGATGCAAGAGAAGCCCATTGCGTCGGATAGTAAGTTCCGTTGAGCGTAATGTTGTCGTTCGCCGGTGTCGGCGTTGTGTCGGCGCTCTGGTTGACGCGGAGATTCAGCGTCGAGCTGTTGACGAAGACATTGTTCAGCACAACGTAGGACGGAGCGGTAGCCGGATCGAAGCCTTGCAGGTTGATTCTGCCGGACGTCGTCGCGTAGATGTTCTGATAGGTGATGGGCGCGGTAGGGGTTCCGAACGCCGGGCAGGCAGTCGTTCCAGAGCCGGAGGAGTAGAACGGGTCAAGGTCGATTGTTGTTGCCACATTGCGTACGCAGACGCCGTTGTAGGTGATGTTGCTGACCGCGCCGCCGACGCTACAGTAGCTCTTGATGCGCAGAGCAATCTCGTTGCCATCCGCCGCCTGGCCGCTGAAGTTGAGGTTGGTGGCAAGAACGTTGCTGACGCCCTTGGTGGTGATGCTGCCGATCGAGACGCCGTGACCGCTGTTGAGCAGCAGGTTGCTGAAGGTGAAGTTTGCCGAGAGCGAACTGCCGCTGATCGCGATCTCGTCGTCGCCGTCTCCGATGAGCGAGTTTGTAATGGTGACGTTGTTAGCGCCGGTTGGGTCGATGCCGTCGGTATTGTGGGTCGACCACGGTGTCAGCAGCTTGATGCCCCACACCGTGAGGTTTGTCTGGTATTTCGGGTCCGAAAGATTGCCCTGGCCGCTGATCTTCACATGGAAATGCGGCGAATTCAGAAGCGTGATCTTGTACAGGGTGACATTCGCGACCTTGGGAATCATCATGAGGATTGGCACATCCTCATTGCCGCCAACGGCGAGGTCCCACGGGCTGCTCGCTCCCACGGTAAAGCTCGTCGGGTTGGTCTGGCTGTTGACGGTGATGAGCTTGTCGCCGCCGCGGCCGTTGATGACGCCATAGCCCATGAGGCCGGTCACAGGTTGCGTTGCACTGTAGAGGGTGGACGACGAGCCGTTTACGGAATTCTGCCCGAGAGTGATGAGCGGATTGCAGCCGCTGCCTCCATCGGAGGTCCCGCACGATGTTCCCGTCCCGATTTGGTAGTCGACTGGGTTCCTGGAGCCGAAAACGGTGACGCCGCCATCGACCAGCAGCGTTACGCCCGCCGGTACGAAGATCGGAGCAATCACGAAAGCGTTGTTGCTTCCATTGGCTACCAGTTCCACGGCCTGCCCCTTGGCGCAGCCGGAGAGC
Source organism: Acidobacteriaceae bacterium (assembly GCA_035648695.1). Lineage (GTDB taxonomy): Bacteria > Acidobacteriota > Terriglobia > Terriglobales > Acidobacteriaceae > Granulicella. Next base: position 2,702 of record DASRLB010000483.1, read on the forward strand.
GCTGTCTGAATAGCGGCCGTGTCTACCCTGGTATTCACCTCGCTGGATGGCTCGCCGTTCGCGATGGTGAGGTCGGCGGGGACCTGGGTGCACACCGCCGGAAAGGCTGGCTCCGCGATGGCGCCTCGACCGTCTCCGGTCGCCAGAGTCTGGGCAATGGCAGCGGTCGCAAAGACTGCCGGGACGATCAGTGCGAACGTGCAGAACACCAGCCGTAGCGGGCACAACGTACCTTGGGGGGAGCGAGAGCGGAGCAGCTTCATAGGTGGCCGGTAGGTCCTGTCTTACAGAGTCAGGTCATTGTAAGGCAACGCACGGACGTTTGGCTGCACCCTTGGGGACGGGGGCGATTTCCGCTAGCTAGTACGGATGCGACAAAGCGATTGTTGGATCACAGACACCCAGTAAGCCGAATGGGATCAAAAGGTCTTTAACGGGCTTGGAACCGGTGCTCCCAGCAACGCAACGATTCGCTGCGGCTTGCAACATGCCTTGCCCAGTTTGGCTAAATCCGACTGCATTTCACTGTCGGCTTTGAGGGAAGCTAGAGTCGCATCCAAAATGGCGCACATTCTGGTGTCGGCGGGCCTCTCGATGCTGTAGTGCATCCACTTTCCTTCGCGGCGCGCGTTCACAATTCCAGCGTTGCGGAGATAGGCAAGGTGCCGGGAGATCTTGGGCTGGCTTTGCTGGAGTATCTCGACGAAGTAGCAGACGCAGACCTCTCGGCCATCCATCAGGTTAAGCAGCCGCAAGCGCGTGGCATCGGCAAGAGCAGCAAACATGCGGGCCGTATCGAAGGGTTTGGACGAGCGTCCCATGTTCTCATCATATACGCCTTGACAGATGTAGGGTGCGCCTATATATTCGCCTTAACATATATGAAGGAGGCGCGAACCATGTCCAATCAAACTGCCGTCCGGGAAAAATACGGCTCCATCGCTCGAAGTGTGACCAAGACAAGTGCGTCGGCGTGTTGCGATCCAGCGATGCGTTGCTGCGATCCGGTCACAAAGGACTTGTACGGCGAGGGAGAGAAAGGCGAGTTGCCCGAGAAGGCGGTCCTTGCCTCACTGGGTTGCGGAAATCCGACCGCGCTGATCGACTTGAAGCCCGGAGAGACAGTCCTGGACCTTGGCTCTGGCGGGGGCATTGATGTGCTCTTGTCTGCGAAGCGGGTCGGTCCAACGGGCAAAGCCTATGGTCTCGATATGACCGACGATATGCTGGCACTGGCTCTTGATAACCAGAGGCAGGCCGGAGCAACCAACGTCGAATTTCTCAAAGGAGAGATAGAGAACATCCCGCTTCCGGACAGCTCTGTCGATGTGGTGATCTCCAACTGTGTCATCAACCTATCGGCGGATAAGAGCCGTGTCTTGCGGGAAGCATTCCGTGTACTTCGACCGGGAGGCCGCTTTGCTGTCTCGGACGTTGTTGTACGTGGCGAGGTGCCGGAGGCAGTGCGTCAAAGCATGTTGCTCTGGGTTGGTTGTATCGCTGGCGCTCTGGAGGAGAACGACTACCGATCGAAGCTGTTGGCTGCCGGGTTCATCGATATTGATCTCGAACCAACCAGAGTCTATGGCATCGAGGATGCGCGCGTATTCCTTACCGAGGCGGGCATCGCGGTGGACGAGATTGCGCCACATGTCGAGGGGCGGTTTTTGAGCGCGTTTATCCGCGCCGCTAAACCGCCGGCAGCCTGCTGTGAGCCCGGCTGCTGTCCCCCAGCTACGCAAGCACTGAAAGGCTAGCCGACCGTGCCGACTCATTACAATGTCCTGTTCCTATGTACCGGAAACTCCGCTCGCTCGATCATGGCGGAGGCCATTCTGAACCATAAGGCGAATGGCGGCATGACCGCCTATAGCGCCGGTAGCCATCCCTCGGGTGTGCCGCGAGCTGAGGCGCTGAAACAGCTTGCGTCCGCGGGAATCTCAACCGAGGGCCTTCGCAGTAAATCCTGGGATGAGTTTGCCGTACCCGGCGGCCCGCACATGGATTTTGTCTTGACCGTATGCGACAACGCCGCCAGTGAGCCGTGTCCCTTCTGGCCGGGGCAACCGATGACCGCGCACTGGGGCGTATCCGATCCGGCGGCGGTGGAAGGCACGCCCGAACAAGTCGCCCGGGCCTTCACGGATGCCTTCACGGTGCTTGATCGGCGAATCGGCCTCTTCCTCGCTCTTTCGCACGCGACACTGGAGCAGCATGCCATGCGGCGAGAGATAGAAAGCATAGGCCAATCGTGAAGCAAAATCTGTTGCGTCGTGCGGTCGCGGAGTTTACCGGGACGTTGTTTCTCCTTGCCACCGTGGTTGGCTCGGGAATCATGGCGGAGCGGCTTTCCGGTGGCAATGTCGCCATTGCCTTGCTGGCGAACAGCCTCGCAACAGGCGCCGCGCTCATCGCGCTTATCCTCGCCTTCGGACCGATTTCAGGCGCGCATCTCAACCCGGCCGTAACCCTTGCGGACGCGTGGATGGGCGGCATCGCCTGGCGCGAAACACCTGTTTACCTCGCAGCGCAACTAGCCGGGGCCTTCGCCGGAGTCGCCGCGGCCCACCTTATGTTCGGCTTGCCTGTTCTTATGGCATCGACTCACGCACGCACTGGACCAGCGCAGATATTCAGCGAGTTCATCGCCACTTTCGGCCTGCTCGCCGTGATTTGGGGCTGTGTGCGGGCTCGACCGTCCGCCGTACCATTTGCCGTGGGTTCTTACATTGTCGCGGCCTATTGGTTCACCTCATCCACTTCGTTCGCAAATCCTGCTGTGACCGTGGCGCGTTCTTTGACCGATACTTTCGCGGGCATAAGGCCAACGGACGTCGCACCTTTCGTTGGGGCTCAACTGGCAGGGGCTTTTGCGGCGACTGTTCTCTTCCGATGGCTTCTACGGTCGAGGGAATCGGATGCGTCCGCTGTCCTCTTGAAACATGACTAGATGATCTGCGGCAGAGACGAGCACCCGCTAAACGCGGTCGCGGCGAGCGAATCAGGCACTATCTGCCGGATTATGGCTATCCGGAAACTGACCCGCTACCCGGCTCCGATGTAGAATGACCCATGGTAACCGCGCAGCCGGGCGAGCCGCGCCCTGGGTCCGAGACGACGCACGCGCCGATTCCCAGCGACAATGGAAGGGAGCCTGGACGGGTCCCGCCGGCCGCCTCGCTGCGTTATGTGCAGGCGCAGGCGTCCGACCTGGACGAGCCGAGCGGAGAGTTGGTTGCGCCGCCGTCCGAGCCGCTGCTGAGCGCGGAGCCCCTGGCTGGCGATGCTCCTCTGGCCGAGCGCTTCATGCATATGCTGGCGACCGTTCACGCGAATCGTCCCAGCGACGACCTGAACATCATTCGCTGGGCGTGGATATTTTGCGTGCAGCACCACGAGGGCCAGCTGCGCGCTTCGGGAGAGCCGTATGTGATCCATCCGCTTGAAGTGGCGCAGATTCTTGCCGAGTTGAAGATGGATTCCACCGCCATCGCGGCGGGCCTGCTGCATGATGCGGTCGAAGATACGGACGTGACGACGCTGCAGGTTGCCGACCGTTTCGGCGAGCAGGTGGCGCACATTGTCGAGGGCGTTACCAAGCTCGACAAGATCAAGTTTGCGAACCGCGAAGAGCACCAGGCGGAGAACATCCGCAAGATGCTGCTGGCGATGGTGACCGATGTGCGCGTGGTCATCATCAAGCTCGCCGACCGGCTGCACAACATGCGCACGCTGGAGCATTTGAATCCCGAGAAGCAGCAGAAGATCGCGCGCGAGACGCTGGATATTTATGCGCCTTTAGCCCATCGCTTAGGCATGGGCAAACTGCGCGGGGAGCTTGAAGACCTGGCGTTTCGCTATACCGATCCGTTCTCGTACGAGCAGTTGACGGCGGAGGTGGACTCGCTGCGCGGCGATGGCGAGACGTTTCTGCGAGGGATTGAAGCGAAGATCGAAACGGTCCTGCGCGAGAACAAAATTTCGGCGCGCGTGGAGTCGCGCATCAAGCGGCTGTATTCCATCCAGCAGAAACTGACGTTGCAGCAAATTCCCGTCGAGCAGGTGTACGACCTGTTCGCGATCCGCATCATCTGCCAGACCGTGCAGGATTGCTATGCGCTGCTGTATCCGCTGCGCAGCGCATGGCAGCCGGTGCCGGGGCGCAGCAAGGACTTTATCGTGATGCCGCGGCCCAACCAGTACCAGTCGCTGCATGAGACTTTTATCGCGCCGGGCGGGCACCAGTTCGAAGTGCAGATCCGCACCGAGGACATGCACAAGATCGCGGAAGAAGGCATCGCGGCGCACTGGAAGTACAAGGCTTCGGACAACGTTTCGGCCAAGGACGAACAGCGGCTGGCGTGGGTGCGGCAGTTGATGGAGTGGCAGCGGGAGATGTCCGACCCGAACGAGTTCATGTCGACGCTGCGCATCGACCTGTACCCGGAAGAGGTGTACACGTTTACGCCCAAGGGCAAGGTGGTGGTGCTGCCGAAGGACGCCAGCCCGATCGATTTTGCCTACTCGATCCATACGGACCTGGGCCACCAGACCGTCGGGGCCAAGGTCAACAGCCGCATCGTTCCGTTGAAGCACAAGCTGCGCAACGGCGATGTGGTGGAGATCATGAAACAGTCCGGCCATGCGCCTTCGCGCGACTGG
>DASRLB010000484.1:0-7874 GCA_035648695.1 Acidobacteriaceae bacterium
GGGTCTGCGTGTCCTGGCCCATGTGCGAGCAGGTTCCTTGCGGCGCGGTGCCGTCGAGGAACGCGGCGGAGAAGGTGTCGCTGGGGCAGGTGTCGTCGGCGGGAAGGCTGGTGGCGCGGTCGATGCGCAGCACCTCGACACCGTCGGGGACCCTAAAGCTGGTCATGTCGGAGTATTGCGGGAGCTTGATGGCGCGGTTCATGAATTCCGCCCAGATGGGCGCGGCGGCGAGGGCGCCGGACATTCTTACGTCGGTGTAGTCGTCGTTGCCGACCCAGACGATGCAGATGAGGTTCGATGAGTAAGCGGCGAACCAGGCGTCGTGGTCGGTGCCCGTCTTGCCGGCGGCGGGAGCGGTGAAGCCGCGCTTGCGGACTTCGACGCCGTAGCCGAAGTTCATGACGCCTTCGAGCAGCGATTGCGTGAGGAAGGCGGCGCGCGGGTCCATCACCTGGCGAGCTTCGGGAGCGAAGTCGGCGACGATATCGCCGTTGGCGTTGCGGACGCTGGCCAGCAGCCAGGGATTGAGGTGTACGCCGCCGTTGGCGAAGACAGTGTAGGCGCCGGCCATGTCCAGCGGCGTGGCGTCGTAGGAACCAAGCGCGACGGAGGGCGTTCCCTTAACGCCCGGAATGCCCGACGCACGGCCCAGCGCGGCCACGTTTTCGAAGCCCACCTGTTGGCCCAGAGAGACGGTTGCGTTGTTGAGCGAATGTGCGAGCGCGTAGGCAGCCGTGACGTCACCGTGGAACTCGTCCTTATAGTTCCGGGGCGCGTAGGTTTGGCGGCCGTCGTCGAAGGTGAAGGTCGTGGGGACGTCGTGCAGGATCGTCAGCGCGGTGAATGGCCCGCTGGGAAGCGGCTGGTTGTTGACCGTATCCACCTCCGCGGTGGCGTAGACGAAGGGCTTGAAGATGGAGCCGGTGGGACGCTTGGTGGTGGCGTGATCGAGTTGCGAGACGCCGTAGTTGCGGCCACCGACGAGCGCCAGCACCTGCCCGGTGTGCGGGTTCAGCGCGATGAGCGCGACCTGCGGATAGGTGATGTTGGTTGTCCCCTTCTTGTAGTGCGCGCGAACCAGGTCGTCGACGTGCTTCATGCCCGCGTCGACGGCATCGGAGGCGGCGCGTTGCAGCTCGGGGTCGAGCGAGGTGTAGATGCGGAGGTTGTCGTGCGAGAGTTCCTGATCGCCGACGCGCTGCACGATCTGGTCGTGGACGAGGTCGACGAAGTAGGGAGCTTCGCTGGCGTCGACGTTGGGCGGCGCGAGGCGGAGCGCCTCGGCCTTGGCGCGCTCGGCTTCGGCGGCGGTGATGGAGTTGGTCTCGACCATCTGGTCGAGCACGAGGTTGCGGCGGGCGATGGCGCGGTCGGCGTGACGGTAGGGGTTGAGCTTGTTGGGGCTGTTGACGATGCCGGCGAGCATGGCGCACTCGGCGAGGTCGAGTTGGCGAAGGTCTTTGCCGAAGAACGCTTCCGCAGCCTCTCCAAAGCCGTTGATGGCGAAGGAGCCGCGCTGGCCGAGGTTGATCTGGTTGGCGTACATCTCGAAAATCTGCTCCTTGTTGAAGCGCGATTCGAGCTGGTACGTGATCATGATTTCTTCGAGCTTGCGTTTCTTGGTACGGGCCGGAGTGAGAAAAAATCCGCGCGCGAGCTGCATGGTGAGCGTCGAGCCGCCGCAGGGCCGGCCCTCGTCGAAGGTGTCGATGACAGCGCATTTGAGCAGGCGCGGATAGTTGACGCCCGAATGCGTGAAAAAGCTGTGGTCCTCAATCGAGACAACGGCCCGCACCATGTTCGGCGGAATGTCTTTGTAGGTGACGAGGCGGCGTTTGGTGCGGTTCTTGTCTTCGGAAAGCGCGGTGATGAGCTGCGGCTCGAGCTGGTAGGACTTCAGCGCGACACCGTTTTCGGCGGTGATGGATTGCACCTGTCCGTCGGTGGTGGTGATGGTGGCGCCGTCGGTGGAGTGGTAGCTCTGCGGGCCGGGCTTGATGAGGATGGTGTCGCCGCGAAGCTGGTAGTTGCCGAGCTGCGGGTTGGCGTTGTAGCCGGCGCGGCGCAGCGAGGCTGCGATGCTCGCGGCAGTGAGCTGCTGGCCGGGGCGGACTTCCTGCGGCGCGGCGTAGATCTGCGCGACCTGCGCGAAGAGCGGCCCGTGGGCGAGGCGGTCGTCTACGACGCCTTGGTAATGATGGAACGCGATGCCGAAAGCGATGCTGAAGAGCACCAGGCCGATGAGGAAGACCAGCGCGCAGAAGCGGCCGACACGCCAGAGGAAGGAACGATCGTTGCGGCCGAGTTTTACTTTGACGGGCATAAGAACAGTGGGTAGAGCGTAGAGGATAGAGTGTAGAGAAAACGAGGGCCTAAGGCTTGGACGTGATGAGGGTGCGAACGTGGTCTGCGGCGGAGTCGATGGGGAGGTCGGTGGTGGTGTGGGTGAGGCGGTCGACGAGTTCGACGAGGCCCTCCGTGAGCTTCTTGCCAATGTTGATACGGTAGGGGACGCCGATCAGTTCGGCGTCCTTGAACTTGACACCGGCGCGCTCGTCGCGGTCGTCGAGGAGGGTGTCTACGCCGGCTGCGTCGAGGGCCGCGGCGACCTTCTCACCGGCCGCGAGGAGTTCGGGTTCGCGGACGTTGGTGATGGTGACGACGCAGTGGAAGGGAGCGATCGATACGGGTAGGGCGTAGGACGGTTCGGGGCTGGCGGGTGCGGGCTTCTGAGGTTCCCCACTCATCGCGCCAGAAGCGGGCGCGATGAATGGGCCACCCCGGCTTTGATGTGCGGCATTTCTGGCGGCGGATGATTCGATGGCGGCGGTGAGGATGCGTTCGATGCCGATGCCGTAGCAGCCCATGATGGGCGTGACTTCCTTGCCGGCGGCGTTGAGGACGCGGGAGCCCATGCTGGCGGTATATTTCGTGCCGAGCTTGAAGATGTGGCCGACCTCGACTGCTTTGCCGATGCGCAGCGGCTCGCCGGCGATGGGGTCGGGCTCGCCTTCGTTGACGTTGCGGATGTCGGCGACGATGGTGGGTGTGAAGTCGCGACCGGGAGTGACGTTGCGGAAATGGTAGTCGAGCTGGTTGGCTCCGGCGACGAGGTTCTTGCGGCCGTCGAGGCCGGGGTCGAGGACGACGATGGTGCGCAGACCTTCGGAGGGCTCGTCGCGTGAGACGCCCTTGAGTTTGTCGATGGCTTTGCCGGACTTGAGGCCGTTGAGCGAGCCGCCGGTCATGACTTGCGGAATGCCGACGGGCCCGAGGTAGCCTGCTGGGCCGCCGATGTAGAGAGCGAGCTCTTCGGGCAGCATCGGGCGGAGCTCTGTAGTGTCGGCGATGGCGTTGAGCTTGGTCTCGTTGACCTGGTGGTCGCCGCGCAGGAAGGCGGCGATGGGACGGAGCGGCTCGCCCGCGGGATGGCCGGTGCGGGTGCCCATGAAGGCGACGCACTTGATGTCCTGCGAAGGCAGGATGCTGAGGAAGGCGCAGATGTCGGCGATGGCGCCTTGTCCCGGCGTGAGGACGAGTTCGGGGGCGTCGCTCGTGGGTGCGAGTTCTTCGACCGGCGCGAGTTTGCTGGTGGCCTTCTCGAGGTTTGCGGCGTAACCGGACGCGGATGAAGCGATGAGGTCTTCGCCGGCTTCGGTGTAGACCATGAACTCCTGCGAGCCGGAGCCGCCCATGGCGCCGGAGTCGGCTTCGACGGCGACGAACTCCAGGCCGCAACGGGTGAAGATGGCGCGGTAGGCGGCGTCGTGCTTGTCGTAGCTGAGGTCGAGGCCGGCGGTGTCGATGTCGAAGGAGTAGCTGTCCTTCATGATGAACTGGCGCACGCGGAGAAGGCCGCCCTTGGGGCGCGGTTCGTCGCGGAATTTGGTCTGGATCTGGTACCAGACCTGGGGAAGCTGCTTGTAGCTGCGGAGTTCGTTGCGCGCGATGGAGGTCATCACCTCTTCGTGGGTCATGGCGAGGACCCACTCTGCGCCCTTGCGGTCCTTGAGGTGGAACATGTTCTGGCCCATGACGACGTCGCGGCCGGACTCCTGCCAGAGCTCGAGCGGGTTCAGCGTCGGCAGCAGGAACTCCTGGCCGATCTTGTTCATCTCTTCGCGGACGATGGCGATGATCTTGTTGAGCGACCGCTGGCCGAGGGGAAGGAAGCTGTAAACGCCCGCGCCGAGCTGGCGGATGTAGCCGGCGCGGAGCAGGAGCTTGTGGCTGGCGACTTCGGCGTCGGCAGGAGCTTCGCGGAGGGTGGGGATGAAGAGCTGAGACCAACGATGCATGTTCTATCGATTGTACTAAGGTGCGGAGGCTGGGCGGTTCCAAAGAGGGTTTGGGAGCCTGTTGCGTTATCTATTAGGCGCGCGACTGCGTCAAGACTTCGGCACGATGAGTGGGAAAGGAGCAGGGTCAAGACAGGCGGCAAGGTAATTTACTTGCTGAAGGTTATGAAAAAGGTTGCTTTCTTGCGTGCGATGTAGGCTGCACGACTTTCCGGTGTCGTCCAGCTAACATCTACGGCGAAGATCGCATCTAAACTCATAGACGGTGCATGCCGTTCTACAAAGACAGTGACGCCATCTTCGGCGGTGTCACAGCAATGTGAAGTTCCGAGGGGTTAGGGAACTTCACCGATGCAATTTACTCGTCCTGCTCAAAATTCTTCACGGCCCGACAATTACATCCTCGCCAACCTGCCGGAGGCGGAGTATGCGACGTTGAGCAAGTCGCTGGTGCGCGTCGAACTCCCTCTGGGTTATAAGTTTGCCGGTCCTGGCGACCATATGGACTACATTTACTTCCCCACCGCGGGCGTGGTTTCGACGACCGCTGTGACGGGTGCGGGTGAAATTGTCGAAATCGGGATGACCGGAGGCGATGGTTTGATCGGTATCCAGGCGCTGCTCGGACAGCCGGAATCCAAGCACTCGATTGTGATGCAGATTGCCGGACACGGATATCGGACGAAGGTGTCGGTTGCAAAGGAACTAGTGGGCGAGAATGGCCGTTTTACCGAGCTGTTTTATGAGAATGTGGCGTTGCAAATGCTGCAGATGGGGCAGTCGGCGCTGTGCAACCGGCTGCACGAAGTGAAGGCGCGGCTGGCGCGCTGGCTGCTGACGGCCGCAGACCGCAACCGGGATGAGCGCCTCGGGCTGACCCAGGAGTTCCTGAGCCAGATGCTGGGGTCGCGGCGCTCGACCGTGACCGTGATGGCCGGCGAACTACAACGCGAGGGCTTGATCGAATACAGCCGCGGAAAGATCCTGATTACCAACCGCGAGGACCTGCAGCATGTGGCGTGCGAGTGCTACCAGATCGTCAGCTCGGCGTATAAGAATGCGCTACAGGGCGACGGAGCTGCGAAAGGCTAAACCTCTCCCGACGGGCTCGCGTCATCTTGTGGAGCAGGTTATTGAATTCTGCCTTATCAACTTTCATTTGTTCCCCGGCGGCACTGGCCCCGGCTGTACAACCGATGAAGGTCTAAGATTTCCAAATTGCTTAACGTGTCCGTGTAAGCCTTCTGGGCTCTCTATCGACATCTCGCTTGATTGAGATCTTAAGCCCGACGGCCTTAAGGACAGCATCTAAGGTCACAAGGGTTGGGTTTCCCTGTTCAGAGAGTGATCGATAAAGGCTCTCGCGCTGTACACCCGCAGCTTCCGCGACCCTCTTCATCTGATGAGCCTGGGCCACGTTCTTGAGAGCTTTCAGAAACGACTCAATGGAATCCTCAAGGCCTGCGTTGAGATAAGCCACGGCCTCGATGGGATCTTCCAGGCTCTTAAGGAGCGATTCACGATATGAACTAGTTTTTGGCATGTGATTTCCAAAGTTTCTTAGCCGCATAATGCAATTAAAGTAAGCAGCGAGGGATGGAATGCTCAGGTGGCTGGTGGAGCGACTTCCCAGAGGTCGTGGATGTGGAGGACGCCGAGGACCGGGGAGTTCTGGGTGCCGTCCGCGGTGACGACGAGGGCGGTGATCTTGCGCTGCTCCATGAGCAGGAGGGCGTCGGGGGCGAGCGGCTCGGGCGAGATGGTGAGCGGATTGGCGTTCATGATGTTGGTGGCGATCTTGTGGAAGGCTTCGGGGCCGTCGGACTCGAAGAGGCGGCGGAGGTCGCCGTCTGAAATCACACCCAATAGCTTTCCTGCGGACTGAACCGTCGTCATGCCGAGCCGGCGGGCGGACATTTCGTGGATGATGTCGGGCATCGCCGCAGTGGGAGCGACGGTGGGCAGGGCGGCGCCGGTGTGCATGAGCTGGCGGACGCTGGAGAGGCGGCGGCCGAGCTGGCCTCCGGGGTGGAGGTCGGCGAAGTCCTCGGCTTTGAAGCCCAGAGTGCGGCTGATTTCGATGGCCAGCACATCGCCGAGCGCGAGCATGACGGTGGTAGAGGCAGTCGGCGCGAGTTGCAGCGAGCAGGCTTCGCGGGACACGCTGACGTCGAGCGTGATGACGCTGGCCTGGGCGAGCGTGGAGGTTGCGCAGCCGCAGAGACTGATGACTGTCGCTCCGATGCGCTTGGCGGCGGGGAGAAGCTGGAGGATTTCTTCGGTTTCGCCGCTGTAAGAGAGTGCGAGCAGGACGTCTCCGCGGGAGAGGATGCCGATGTCGCCGTGGAGGGCTTCGGCGGGGTGGAGGAAGTGCGCGGGGGTTCCCGTGGAGACGAGAGTGGCGGCGATCTTGCGGGCGATGAGGCCACTCTTGCCTACTCCGGCGAGGATGACGCGGTGGTTGCCCTGCGCGGCGTCGACGATGATGGTGCAGGCCTGGGTGAAGGGGTCTTTTAGAGGGCCTTCGAGGCGCTGGGCGAGGGCTTCGAGCGCGGCGGCTTCGATGCGGACGAGGTCGGCGGGGGTTTCGGGTTTGGCCTGTGTGCTCATGCGGGTTCAGGCTGAATGCTAGCAGAGGGAGAGGGGTGATGGTGCGGACTCGGGCGGCGGTGGCGGGCCCACCTTAGGCGACGATGAAGCCATCGCCGAAGATGGGTCACCCCAGCCATGTCATTCCATCCAGTTGGTCATCCCATCCGTAGTGCTAGTGAAGAGGAGGGGATAAACTTGAAGTGCGGTGGCCCGAACTCTGTGGGTGCCGGAGAGGATGTTGGCGTGGCTCGTCGTGTAGCGGTTGCAGCGGTGATGGTGGTGGCGGTTTGCCTGTTGTTCTGGGCGGGGTGGCATAACCTGCGGTCGCGGCGCGTGGCGATGCAGCAGGCGCAACAGGCGCAGATAACGGTGCAGAAGGACAATGCTCCCGATGCCATGCCGGACATGGCGATTACGAAGAATTTGGTTGGGAAGGCGGCGCCTGGCTTTACGCTGGTCGATCTGAGCGGCAAGAAGGTGTCGCTGGCGGACTTCAAGGGCAAGCCGGTGGTGGTGAACTTCTGGGCGACCTACTGCGGGCCGTGCCAGGAGGAGATGCCGTGGTTCGAGGAGTTTACGAAGAAGTATGCGGCGCAGAATTTGGTCGTGCTGGGGTTGGACCTCGAAGATGGCGTGACCAAGGATGTTGTCCAGAAAGCCGTGCGGAAAACAGGTGCGACTTATCCGATTTTGTTCGCCGACGACAAGGTGGGAGCGAGCTATGGGGTGGGGGATTATCTGCCGGTGACCGTGTACGTGGGTAAGGACGGCTCGGTCACAGAACAGACGCCCGGAGCGCCGAGCAAGGATGAGATGGAAGCGCATATTCGCAAGATTGCCGGGGGAGTGTAAGTGCGGGGTTCTCGGTTCTGGGTTCTGGGTTCAGGGGTGCGGTTGCTGGCGCTGGCGGCGTTGCTGCTCTGCGGTGGTGTGGCTGGGGCGCAGGGGATTGTGGGGTTGCCGGCTGCTTCGACGGGCAAAGGG
>DASRLB010000485.1:0-28426 GCA_035648695.1 Acidobacteriaceae bacterium
CACAGGGGGTGCCTGGCTCATTCGTCAGTTCGCATACGTTCAGGTTCATTACTCCGGCGATGACCGACAAGTACAAGATGCCGAATCCTTGCACGTCTTGCCATACAGACAAATCAACGGATTGGGCCAACAAGGAGTTGCTAAGCTGGAAGACAACCTCTCCGTGGCGGGTTGGGCAGTGAGGAACGATCAGGACTTCCAATATCTCTCGCGTAGGCGTCAATTGTGTTGAGCGCAAGGCCAAACTAAGCCAAGCAGCTCCAGACAGGCACTCGCATCAAGCTAGTCGTCCAGGCGCAGTCTCAGCCAGACAACATCGCCAGCATCCCACTCCTCACCGCAACCTTCGTGCGACCGGTTCGTCCGGTCGCACCGAAGTCCACTACAGAGGTGCTGGCGGCATGAGGCTCCCAAACACTGAAGCCAGCCCTTGCGGGCTGGCTTCGCTTCCTGCTCACCAAGGGGCAGGGGGAGTTTCTTCTACAATCATACAGGCGAAGCCGGGCATGTCAACGGGGAGCTTCTGGAGCGATGCTTGGCAATCATCAATGTTTATGTCGATGGCTTCAATCTGTACTACGGCGCTCTCAAGCGGACGCCGTACAAGTGGCTGGATTTGGGGACGCTAGCGGAGATTTTGCTGCCAACCGATACAGTTCAGGATATCCACTACTTCACAGCGCGGGTCAGTTCCAGACCGTACAATCCCACGTCGGCCCACGACCAGGGGCTGTACATCCGGGCGCTCAAGACCATTCCCAATCTACAGATCAAGTATGGGCATTTTCTGACGCACTCCGTTCCCATGTACCTCACTAACGTCACACCCGCTCAGAAGGTTTGGGTGGACAAGACAGAGGAAAAGGGCTCGGACGTGAATCTCGCCTCGCATTTGCTCAGGGATGCTTACGCCAAGAAGTTCGAGGTAGCGGTTCTAATTACGAATGATTCGGATTTAGCGGAGCCGGTTAGGATTGTGGCGCAGGAGATTGGGCTGCCGGTCGGACTCCTCAACCCCCATCAGTTTCACAGTAGGGAACTGAGACAGTACGCGACCTTCCTCAAACGTATCCGACAGGGTGATTTAGCTGCTAGCCAGTTCCCGAGAACGATCACTGACCGGAAGGGAACCTTTGCGAAGCCATCCGGCTGGTAGGCAAATCGCCCATCTTTGATGCTGGTTACAGCACTCACTTTTCTACAACCACTATAAAAACCACTACGGTGACGAAAAAGAAGGCCAGCCGTTTCGGGCTGGCCTTCCAATAAGTCCATAGTTTTCAGATTAGTGCGGAGGAGGGGATTTGAACCCGCCAATCGGCGTGAGCTGAAGGCCCCTTAGGTGACGAGAAGCCGACATTCGAGGACTAATCATTTTCTCGATAAGTGACTTGGCGATTTTGCACTCATCGAGAATGCGAGCCGACGGCTACCCATTCACATGCGCGAGGTCGTGAGGTTCCTCGTGCTCCCGAGGCTTGCACAAGGGGAGCTTGACCGTGAGTTGTGCTCCGCCTTCAGGACGATTTGTGGCTGTCACGCTTCCTCCGTGAACACGGACGACCGCTTCAACGAAGGCAAGCCCAAGTCCGTGCCCCTGCGATGCGCGTCCCTTGACTCTTCGCTCGAAGAGGTGATGACAAATCTCCGCATTGAAACCAGGGCCGTTGTCTTCCATGGTCAGTGTGGCCATGTGATCGTCTGCTCGAAGCGAGATACAGACCAAGCATGAAGCGGGCAGATGTTTGACTTCGTTATCAAGCAGGTTGGCAATGACACGGTGGAGGAGAGCTGGGTCGGCCAATACTTTGACTGAGCCCGCGCTTCGAATTTGAACCCCGAGTCCGTTGTCACTCATGGAAGGCTCGTAGAGGTCGATCATGTCTCTCACAAGCTCGTCGAGATCCACTTCAGTCCGCGAGAGCCGGAGTGCATCCGCTTTCGCCTCCGCAACGTCGAGGGAAGTGTTAAGGAATTCAGTCAGACGGTCGAGTTCGTCGATTGCGGAGGCGATCGACTCGGCGTGATCCGCTGCGACGTCGCCGGCCAACGACGTCTCCAATCTGCCACGGATTGCGGTGAGCGGACTTCGCAGGTCGTGTGCGAGTGAGTCTGTAATGGTGTGCAGTTGATGGACGGTGTTCTCGATCCTGTCGAGCATGTGATTCAGCGTGCGAGCCAGATGGCCGATCTCATCGTTGCCTCGGGTGTCGGGAACACGGCTACTGAGATCGGATTGGCCGATGCGCGACGCTGCTTCTGTAATTTCGCTGACCCGGCCTAACATCTTCCGTGTGGCGTAAAACACGATCACGAAGCCAAGCAAGACAATGGCAACGCAGAGAGTGAGAAACCGTACACGAAGATTTCTCAAGACATGAAGTTCGTCACGTTCAGATAACCCGAGATAGATGTTACTGCCATCTTCGGTGCGAACCGAGGCAACTCGGAATGGGACAGCGAAGCCCTGGACCTGCACGTCGAAGGGTACGTCGGGCAGTACACGGGTAGAGCGGATGGCAGCGAGGTTTGCGGCGCCATCTCCAGCGCCGACCCAAAGTCTAGCCGGACCACTGTCGCCTGCTTGAAGAAAGAAGACAGCGTCGTTCTCGTTGCCGCTGGATCGCTGGCGATTCGGAACCTCACGACTGGCAAGTTCTGCCACCTCACCGACTACTCGGCGGTAAAGGTGGTCTTTCGGAGTTCGTTCGGCCACATCACCCAGTACGTTGACTTCGCCCGAGAGCCATGCATCGCTTCGCCGCTGGATATCGTCTGCAACAAACCGGTGAAGCATCGCGAACACCAGCATGGTTCCAATGGCAAACGCGAGGCTTGCCCAGAGCGAGATGCGCCACGCGGCGCTCCGCATGATTGGATTAGCTGCCTTTGAGGACATATCCGATACCTCGCAGTGTCTTGATCAGCGGTTCGCGCCCTTCGGTGTCAATCTTGCCGCGGAGACGATAGATGTGAACATCGACCACATTCGTGTCGGGCTGAATTCGCATCCCCCAAACCTCGGTCAAGAGCATGGAACGAGTCACAACTCTGCCAGCGTGGCGGCAGAGGTACTCCAGTAAGACGAACTCCTGCGGACTAAGGTTAAGTACTTCGTCGCCTCGGGTCGCTCTTCGTTTGAGCATGTCGAGTTCCAGATCGCGAACTCTCAGACGGGTCGCGTCTTCGGTCTGGGTTGAATTACGTCGGAGAAGATTACGCATCCTGGCAAGCAGTTCGGCTATGGCGAAGGGCTTGGTCAAGTAATCGTCCCCGCCTAGCTCCAGGCCTTTGACGCGGTCATCGACCGACCGCCTTGCGGAAAGAATAAGTACAGGACTGGTCACGCCCGACTTCCGCAGCTTTAGGATGAGATCGATGCCATCCTGATCGGGCAATCCAAGATCGACGATCATGCCGTTATAAACGTGCTTCGCCGCAAGAACGGCGGCGGTATGGCCATCCTCGGCCGTGTGGACTTCGTAGCCCGCTCCGGTCAACGATTGCTTGACGAAGCTCTGAATCTCGAGTTCATCCTCCACGAGTAGGAGTCGCATGATGCCATCCTATTGCGCCTCGACCGCCCATGTCCTCATTGCGTTTGTCGGAGCAGAGTCCATCACGGATGAAGTTTAACGCGATGAATGGCGCGTCGAGCCGGGCAGATCGTCGAACGAGTTCTTGCCATCATACAAGCAGCAAGAGCAGTGGGCAGGCGATTCCCGCAAGGAGTACGCCAACAACCGAGGCTTTGCGCCGTGCATACTTCCATGACATAAAGAGCCCTGTAAGAGTCGATATCACGAGGGCCAGAGCAGTCGCAGCAAAGAACACCTTCATGGGAAGTGGGTTGGGTGCCGGGGAAGTTGGGGTTGGTGCGGGAGGCTTGGGGACATCGGGTTTCGGAGCGTCTGCCTTCGCGGGCGCGGATGGGGCCGCCTTTCGAGGAGGAAGGTACAGGGTTCCCTTCTTATGCAACTGCGAAAGATGAACCAGAATGGCGGGAGGGACGTAGGAACCCCCGCGGCTCGGCTCGTGCAGGCCAAACATCTGAAGGCTTCCCGTGATGGCGAAAAACAGGATCGTCGGCGCGAAGAACACGCCAATGTAATGGTGTGTCAGGCGTATGGCTTTGAGGCTGGACGCGGATGTCATTTTAGGCTATCGATTTCATCGAAAATCAAGGGCTCAGCCAGAGTGCATTGACCTGTTTCTTCACACTCACATTTGGCTTACTGGTGTGTAACTTAGCATAGTAGCGTATGGTTTCCGTCAGCACCGCTGTCAATAAGGCTGTCCATGAACGAATCGTCATCCCCCGGTCGTCGCGGAGTGCTATCAAATGAATGAAGGTATCGTCTCAGAAAGTAGCCGTTGTATTGAGATGACGGAGAATGTTCCCCGCGTTATCGACTGTCGCCGGATCGGCGTCTCTTTCTGAGGCCCGACTTTCCCAAGGCACCGCTCAACATTCAATCCCGATGATCCGGGCTGAGGGCCTATTTCGCTTGACTACGTCTTACCTGAACCGTATCGCTACTGCCGTACCAGAGCACAATGTGCATGACGCCTTTGTCGTCTTCGCCGAGAAGATGCTTCACGACCCCCGGCTGCAAGCAGTCTTCCGCCGCATGGCGAGCCGCGCCGATATCACGCATCGCTATTCATTTCTCAATCCGCAGAAAGATCCCGACCGGTTTTCAGCGTACAACGCGCATGAGTTCTATCGGCTAAGCAACTTTCCCAATACCGCCCGGCGTATGGAGCTCTTTGAGCAAAGCGCGCCGGTGCTGATGCGGAAAGCAGTGGACCGGCTCGCCCTGAGCAAGGAGGAACGAGCTGGCATTACGCACGTGATAGTAACCTGCTGCACGGGGCTGTATGCGCCGGGGCTGGACTTTGAGATCGTCGAACATCTCGGACTGCCAGCGGACGTGGAGCGCACGATGGTTGGGTTCATGGGATGCTATGCGGCGATCAATGCGCTGAAGCTGGCGCGGCACATTGTGCGTTCGGAACCGAAGGCGGGTGTGTTGATGTTGAACCTTGAGCTGTGTACGCTGCACTTCCAGGAGACACAGGACCTGGAGCAGGTGCTCTCGTTCCTGGTCTTTGCCGATGGCGCGGCGGCGAGTTTGATTACTGCGCGCGAGCAGGGGTTGGCGTTGGACAGCTTCAAGGCGGTGATGGTGCCCGAGACGCGAGGGCTGATTACATGGAAGATTCGTGGGCTGGGTTTCGACATGCTGCTGTCGGGGCAGGTGCCGGGACAGCTTGGCCGCGCGCTGCATGAGGCCGAGCTGATGGCAGACCGGGACAGCATCGATCTGTGGGCCGTGCATCCTGGCGGGCGGTCGATTCTGGACGCGGTAGAAACGGGACTGGAGCTGCCAAGCGATGCGCTGGCGGCGTCGCGAGAAGTGTTGTCGCGCTTCGGCAACATGTCGTCGGCAACGGTGATGTTTGTGCTGCAGCGAATCATGGAGCAGGCGCGTCCGGGGCAGCATGGGTGTGCCATGTCGTTTGGGCCTGGCCTGACAGCGGAGACGATGCGATTCCATGCGGTCTAGCGCACAGATTGACTTCAGTCGGCGGGTCTCTCCGCGTGATTTGCCGGAGCTGATGGATGGCGACTGTAGTTATGAGGATTTCCGTGACTGCCTCCGAAGTCTGGAAAATGTCAATCGCTGGCTGTTGGGTTATCGGCCGACGCTGGCCTGGCTGGAGCAGCTGCCGAGGGGATCGCGTGATCCGGTTCACATCGTCGATGTGGGCAGTGGCGGCGGCGATCTGCTGAGGCAGATTGCAGGCTGGGCGCGGAGACGGGGCATTGCTGTGCATCTGACCGGGATCGATATGAATCCTTATGCTACGCGTGCGGCGGCGGAGTCCACGCCGAAGGATCTCGGAATCGAATGGGTGACCGGCGACGCTCTGGCGTATCGACCGAAGAAGCCGCTAGATATAGTCGTGAGCTCGCTGCTGACGCATCATCTGGAGGACGAGGAGATCGTCGCGCTGCTGCGGTGGATGGAAGAGACCGTGCAGGTCGGCTGGTTTATCAATGATCTGGAGCGGTCGGAGTGGAGTAGCCGGATGTTTGGGTGGGTGCGTTGGCACTGGCTTGTGCGGCATGATGGGCCGGTATCGTTCCGGCGGGCCTTCCGGAAGGAGGATTGGGTACACCTGCTGGCTGCGGCTGAGGTTCCGCAAGATGTGGCGACGATAGAGCAGTGGCGGCCGGGACGGTTGTGCGTGGGGCGGTGGAAGTGAGGTCGGCGATTCTGAAGCGTCTGGTTAGGCTAAGAGAGATAAAGCCTCTCGCACCCGTCGCGCTCGTGGTGCGGCTCAACGTGTCTAATAGTCTGAGAGGCGAATGATGCCAATTCACACTCTGCCAGCGCGAAGTTCCGCCAGTTCCAGATTCAAGACTATTCTCTGGGTCTCACTTGGCCTCACCATACTCTTCGTATTCATTACCTCAGAGCTATTGCTTGTAACCGACTATCCGATGTACCACGCCTACCGTCTGCAGGTCATTGCCGACCGCCATCTTCTTATCCCGCATACACTCGCCGGAATGTTCGCTTTATTGGTCGGTCCAGTTAATTTCTCCTCGCGGATCCGCCAGCGTCACCTCCAACTCCATCGCGTCCTCGGCCGCATTTACGTCATCTCTGTCTTCGTTGGTTCCTTCACGGGGATCGCTCTTGCAGCCGGCCGGCCGGGTCTTCCTGGAACGGCCATGCAGGCCGCCGCCTGGATGATCTGCACAACGGCGGCTTTGATCACTGCACGCAACCGACAGATCACACAGCACCGCCAATGGATGGCACGCTCCTACGCAGTTACCTTTACGTTCGTCTCCAGCCGCGTGTTCAATCTTGTGCCCGCCTACTGGAGCCACCTGGGCGACGTTTTATCTGCTGTCGGGGTGATTGCCTTCACGCTTGTTTCGCTGCTACTTGTCGATCTCGGACTCAGCTGGCACGAGCTCACTACTCGTCGCGATTGATCGTCGGTCAAAGCCACCAGATTTTCGAGCGGGAGCACCATAACCGCATGCTATCCCAGCTCGCTCCGTGGGAGTTGGATTTGGCGATGCCCTATTTCGCGAAGCTTGTGCCGTCCAACTCCGAGCTGACCACAGGACCGTAACCACCTAGCTGTCCAACGATCCTCACCACTGCTGGCTTTTCACCTTCCAGCACCCACACCATCACGTCTTTGGGCTGAAGCCCGATCAGCTGCGCGATTACGCCCACGATGCCGCCAATTTCCGGATGGATGCGAAACACCGTCGCCTTAAGATTCTGGCCCGCCATGACGAACGGCTGCTCGCCTGCTGGCGAGATCAGGAGCCCGATCAATCGCGCGCCGACGACTGGCACCACCATGCCCACCCGAAACGGCGCGGTATTGCGCGGCACATTCAGAAGCAACGTTCCAAAGAATCCATTTGCCAGGTCATCTGGCAGGGCCATGTGCTGGCTCGCGACGTGTATCTTGCCGTTCTTGTCCACTGTGCGGCTGGTCGCTATTCCGGTATTCGCATCCACGGTAAAGTCGACCTGTTTCGCGAAGAACGGGCCGGTCTGTATGTGGTGATTGCGCACAAGCCGAAAAGTACCTTGTTGTGTGTAGGTCGTCGTCTCATCATCAATTGACCCATCGACAAAGTGATAGGTCAGGTGCATGGTCACTTCATCGCCCTGCACCGACTGCAAAAACTCAAACCGGGCAATTATTTTCCCAGCCTCGGAACGCGCCACCATCGACCCATGCTTCGGAACCTGTATATGCTTCACTGCGATTTGTTCGGCAGGGGCTGTGACGCCCAACTTTATCGCCAGAAAAGCGGCTATCAGGAAATCGTTTCCCCTCATCAAATACCTCGTCTAAACCTTAGACGCTTTCCGATCACGGTAGACCGGCATAGTTTTCGTTCAGGATCTGCATCCGCCCAGCAAATGCTTCACCGGAGCCAAGATGACGATTTGTACAGAATGGCGTGCCAGACCGTTTTCTGGACGTCTACTAAAAAGATGGAGTCGGCGACAAATTATCTGTACATTCCGTGAATGTTGATTGAACATCAAGCGAGTTTGAAGGGAACACTTTGCAAGATGAAGTTCTGGTTCTCGGGGGTGGGGTGGCAGGCTGTGCGGCTTCGATCGCGCTTGCTCGAAAGGGGCGAAGCGTCACGCTGATCGAGCGCGAGCCCACACCGCGACATAAGGTTTGCGGAGAGTTTCTGAGCGGCGAGGCCCTTGAGGACCTGCACGCGCTCGGCATCGACGTGGCATCTCTTGGTGCCGTGCCCATAAATTACGTTCGCCTCGCCGCAGCAAGGCGCGCGGCAGAGGCTCCGCTGCCCTTTCCCGCGGCCTCCCTCACTCGCAAAGCGCTGGATACAGCGCTCATCGCTGGAGCCATCGCTGCGGGAGTCCGCCTTCAGCGTGGTCGCAGTGTGCAGTCGCTCAGCCGCACGTCCACTGACCTCTGGCAGGTTAGGCTTGACGATGGCACCACATACGAAGCTCCAACGTCCTTTCTCGCCACGGGCAAGCACGACTTGCGCGGCCACAGTCGCCCAAAGGACCCTCACCAATGGGTCGCCTTCAAGATGTATTACCGATTGTCTGCCGGCCAGACCGCTGACTTGGCGGACGCCTCCGAGTTAACGCTCTATTCCGGAGGCTACGGTGGTATTCAACCGGTGGAAGACGGCATTACGAATTTCTGCTGTGTGGTGCAACGGCGCTATTTTGCACGTGCGGGTCTTCGCTGGGAGGGCCTCCTCGCGAAGATGCAGCAGGACTGTCCCCACCTGGCGATGCGACTTGGCGGTGCGGAGCCGCTGCTCGACAAACCGATCACCATCACTCATATCCCGTACGGTTACCTCCGCCGCACGACCGAGGATGGGCTCTATTGCATCGGCGATCAAGCAGCCGTAATCCCCTCGTTTACCGGCGATGGCATATCCATCGCCCTGCATACTGCCCGCCGTGCCGCCGCTGCTTATCTTGCCGCGGAGCCGGCGCCGGTCTTTCAGCCGAAACTGCGCTCCGCAATGCTGCCCCAGATGCGTCTTGCCGAGATCGCCGCCGACGGCTTAAACAATGCACTCGCGCGCGCTGTACTGCCGTTCTGCCTCAGGGTCTGGCCCGGCGCGATGCGCGTAACGGCTAGACTGACACGCGTCACTCAGTCCGTCGCTGTTGCTCCACAGGCGTTCGCAAACTGAAATCGAGCCACGCCGAAACAACTCTCGGTAGTTAGACTCCTTGGGAGATGATGCAATGAAATTCTTCGCAGCCCTGACCCTGGTGCTCATATTGGTTCCAGCCGCACTCGCACAGCATCAGACCTTCGCCGTTAACCCCGATGCCAGCGAGGTGAGGATGACGCTCAAAACAACCCACGAGATCGTCAACGGCACCTTTCACATCCAATCCGGATCAATTGAGTTTGGACGCAGCACTCCAAAGATGTGGGGTTCGGTGATTGTCCTCGCCGGTAGCGGAAAGACTGGCAATAGCAGCCGCGACAAGAAGATGAACAACGATATCCTGCGGATCGAACAGTATGCAACTGTCTCCTTCGATCCGAAGTCCTACGCTGGCACCATCACTACATCGGGAGACTCGACCATTCAGGTGACTGGTATCTTCACCCTGTTGGGCAAGCCCCACGAAATCACCGTCCCCTTGCTGGTGCATCTTGATGGCACCAGCGCGACTGCCAAGACTCATTTTGTCGTGCCGTACGTTCAATGGGGCCTGAAGAATCCAAGCTTTTTGATTTGGAAAGCTGATAACGATGTCGCGATTGACCTTTTTCTTACTGGCGGCCTTTCCCAGTAGGGAACCCCTTCTTTACGCACAACATGTCATGCGTCAGGATTGGGGCGGAAGTGAATTGCTTCCAGTTACTTCGTCTAAACGTCCAGCGGAAATTCATCATTGCACGCGCCCGTAAAGTCGGCTTTTTGGTAAGTTCATCGGGGGCTTACTCTCATCAAAACCTGCACACAGTGGCCAGCTTTCGATGACCTGCATGTTCTTCTGGCACAACCGAATTGAAAGGGGCGAGTAGCACTCCGCTGGCTTCTCAACACCGGGGACTGCCACTTGGATTGCTATCCTAGTGGCTATCGCCGTCGTGATCGACGTCGCTCCCTGTCGTCTTTAAAGCTGCAGGACTCAACGAAACAGTGTCCACGGGCAACTGCGCCGACGATGTGCTCGATGCGATAGGTGCAGGGATTTGTTTTTGAATCTCTAGCTGATTGTTGGCTAGAGAGGTGGTACTGATAGCTGACACGCTCATTGGGATACTTCCTCCAAATTGCCTATCGGCGGATAGCCTGATCACTTGAGAGCAAATTAGATGAACTTTCGGACATAATTAGATATTTAGTGTGATCTCTTGGCTAGCCCCTCCCACTCAGAAGTATTCGGATTCTACAGGTAGGCTTGTGTGCAGTCGTGTTTGGGCCGTATGAGGGGCGACCCGGAACGCGAAATGGGTCGATCCAATGACGACAGTCTTTTGACTCATCCACACCTGGGCGTGTCTCGCCACCTTAGGAGCCACCGCCGAGCAGGCGGGCGGAGCTGGCCTTATCAAAAACGCCGTCAGGGGCATGTTTTGGGGTATCCTGTCGATGGCCGTCACTGCCGGAGGCGGAAGTTTGTTTGGGATCCGTTATTTTGCAGTCTGCTTAACGTAGACTCACTATGAAAACGCGCCATCGTTTCCAAAATGTCCATCCTCATACGCCACATACGCTGGGTGGACTCCTTCGATGGAAACTCGGATTAGCCAAGGAAGATGCAACAGTACCTGTCGCCGCTGCGCCTGAGTCAAGCGACCACATAAACAGTGCACCGCCTCCTGTCACTAGCTCACTAGAACGTGATCGGGTTCGCGTGACGTGGATCGGCCACTCGACGTTTTTAGTTCAACATCAAGGACTGAATATTCTTACAGATCCAATCTTTGGAAACTGTCAACCGTTTTGGTTGGGTGGCATCAGGCGCGCAAAGCCCCCGATACCCAAGATTGACAACTTACCTGCCATCCATCACGTCCTCATTAGTCATTCTCACTATGATCATTTGGACCTGCCATCCTTGCGTGCGCTGGGCAGTCGAGTGGAATTCTGTGTGCCGACAGGACTTTCCAAATGGTTTGCCGAACGGAAACTTGGCCTTTGTCACGAGTTAGGTTGGTGGGAAACGTTCAACCTCACGGACAGTTTGACGCTATATTGCCTTCCTGCGCAACATGGGTCTAGGCGGCAGCTCTTTGATCGTGATCGAACGCTGTGGTGTGGCTGGATGTTGAAGAGTGCGACAAAATCAATTTACTTCGCCGGCGACACCGGATACTCCACGACCTTCTGCGAAATTGGGGAAAAGTTTGGCGGAGTTGATCTGGCTATGATACCCATCGGCGCATATAGACCACGCTGGCTAATGCAGCCTGTGCACTTAAGCCCCGAAGAAGCGGTTCGGGCGCACGTTGATTTAGGATCGAGGCTCTCCGTCGCTTGCCACTGGGGAACCTTTCAAATGGCTGATGAACCTTTGGACGAGCCTCCTGTGCTGCTGAGACATGAGTTATCCAGATGTCATATCGAGGCCAAACGCTTTCGAGTGCTCGGCATCGGCGAAAGTATCGAGATCTGATACTCGAGCATTATTCACGTCCGCTCATAGCCGAGATAGATAAAGATTATCTCCAAGACTGACGCTCAACTTTTTCAAGTCACCAGGATCTTTACGCGACCCGTAACACCGCACGAGCTATTACATCCGATATGATCCGCGGTCCCCAGTTACTTTCGAACCCACCAGCTTCCTTGATTAGATTACGAGAGAACTCCAGATCCAACTGGTAGAGTTTTCGGGGGGCAGGTCAGCTGGATCTGATTTTTCTCGTAAAATGCTTTTCAAATAGCTGTTTGGCCCCTCTGCACGCATAGCAACCGGTATCGACGAATAGCTGGCTTCTACACAGTCACTGCGTGCATCGCAGCGTCTCCGGGGAGCACAACGGAAAACGTCGTTCCTCCACGCTCTCCATCCATGTTGGACCGAACCTGAATAGAACCGCCATTCTTTTCAATCAGCTGCTTGCAGACCCAGAGCCCAAGGCCGGTTCCGACCGACCCCTTGGTTGTGAAGAAAGGCTCGAAGATATGTTTCGTCGTGGCCGCCACCATGCCGTGCCCACAGTCGGCCACGGTGATACGGATGCGTTGTCTGCCATCGTTGGGATCAACGGAGGCAGAAGCACGCAGGACGATCCTGGCGTCCTGGCCAATCGCATCCAGGCTGTTTGCGAGCAGGTTCGCCAGCACCTGCCGCAGTTCTCCGGCCACGCCCATGACCTGTAGTTCACTATCGCACCGCTGCACGATGGTGACTCCCGTAGACTTGATCTTGGCTTGCAGCAGGTCGACGACCGAGGCTATCAAAGCTGAAACAGAGTTGCTCGTAGCCTCGGTAAATTCTCGATAAAATCCCAGCGTCTGTCGAGCAATATGGGCGACACGCATCAGCTCCCCATCCGCGATATCCAGATACTCGCGGGCCTGCTCGGGAAGGTCGGCGGTCGTTCGGACGAGATACAGAGTGTTCATAACAGCCTCGAGCGGATTGTTGACCTCGTGCGCGATGCTTGCCGCCATCCGCCCCGCACTCGCCAGCATTTCACTCCGCAGCAGCGCCTCTTCCGCCTGCTTGCGCGCGGTATTGTCGGTGCCAATCAGCAGATAGCCGATGATGGTGTTCTGCGCGTCGCGCAGCGCCGTAACGGAGACCACCGCAGGAAACCGGCTGTCATCCTTACGGCAGTAGGTCAGCTCGTAGATGTCCTCGATCCCGCGCGAAGCCTTGAAGACCAACGCTTCAAAGCCTGGCGTAATCGGGGTTCCGAATTCCAGACTCAATGCCGCGGCACGCGCGATGACTTCCTGCGGATCGGAGATGTCGGCGGGTGTGATCTTGTTCATCACTTCGGCGGCGGTGTAGCCCAGCATCCGCTCGGCCCCGACGTTGAAGATCTGAATAACGCCCTTCGCGTCTGTGGCGATACTTGAGAAATTCGCGCTATTGAAGATCGCTCGCTGCAGAGCGCCCGCCTGGAGCAGCGCTTCTTCTGCCTGCTTGCGCGCGGTGTTGTCGGTGCCGATCAGCAGATAGCCGATGATGGCGTTCTGCGCTTCGCGCAACGCCGTGACCGACACCACCGCCGGAAACCGGCTGCCATCCTTGCGGATGTAGGTCAGCTCGTAGATGTCCTCGATCTCGCGTGAGGCCTTGAACACCAGCGCCTCGAAGCCTGGCGTAATCGGGGTTCCGAATTCCAGACTCAATGCCGCGGCACGCGCGATCACTTCCTGCGGATCGGAGATGTCGGCCGGCGTGATCTTGTTCATCACTTCGGCGGCCGTGTAGCCCAGCATCCGCTCGGCTCCGACGTTGAAGATCTGAATGACGCCATGCGCGTCTGTGGCGATACTTGAGAAATTCGCGCTATTGAAGATCGCGCGCTGCAGGGCACTCGCCTTGAGCAGCGCCTCTTCCGCTTGCCTGCGCTTGATTATCTCTTCTACTTGCAATTTTGTGTCATTATGTCTCGTTCCGGAACCTAGGATGCCCAATCCCGTCTATAAGGTTGTACGAACTTTGCGGAAGTTCGGAAGATTTCGAGGATGAAAAAGTGAACCGGCCGCAAGAGCGAAGAATAGCTTCCCATGAAAAGACGTTTTCGGAACTTCGACGGCCTTGTTCTCGCCAGTTATCTCTCGGACTGCGCCCGAGTGGCGGTCCACTCCGAAACTGAGTTGCAGTTGGCGATAACAGGCCGATGCACGTTTCCAGATCGATCTTTGCTCGAAACGCGCATTGGCGATAAGGCACTCGTTGAAATCAACTAGCTAAATTTCCTCCAAAGCATATTCGCTTATTCTTCGCTATACTCTCCGGATGGAACCACGGACGGTCAAC
Organism: Acidobacteriaceae bacterium; assembly: GCA_035648695.1. GTDB lineage: Bacteria > Acidobacteriota > Terriglobia > Terriglobales > Acidobacteriaceae > Granulicella. Next base: position 14,025 of record DASRLB010000485.1, read on the forward strand.
TGGCTTTTTGTCGATCTCAACAGCTACTTCGCATCCATCGAAGCGGAGCTGAGGCCGGAGCTTCGCGGCCAGCCAATCGGGATCGTGCCGGTTGCAGACGTGGAGACCACGGTTTGCATCGCGGCCAGCTACCAGGCGAAGAAATATGGGGTTAAGACCGGCACCGCCGTCCACGATGCAAGGATGCTCTGCCCTCACATCCTATTGGTCGAAGCCAGACCCCGGCACTACGTTGAATACCACCACCGCATCATCGCGGCGATCGAGCGGTGCATCCCCGTACATACGGTGATGAGTTGTGATGAGTTCGCCTGTCAGCTTCTAGGGCGTGAGCGCGAGATACAGCGAGCAACATCCATCGCATACGCCATCAAACAAGAGCTGCGAACGGTGGGCATTACACTTCGATGTTCGATCGGGTTGGCACCGAACCGGTTACTCGCAAAGATTGCCGGTGACATGGACAAGCCGGACGGTTTGATGATTTTCGAGCGCCGCAATCTGCCGCAGGCTCTCTACTGTCTCAAGCTAGATGACATCCCCGGCATCGGGTCACGCATGGAAGAGAGGGTCCGTGCTGCCGGCGTCTCCACCATGAGGGAGTTGTGCGCGTTGCCGCGAGACAAGATGCACGGGATATGGGGGAGCGTTTGGGGTGACCGACTGTGGCATTGGTTTAGAGGCGAGGATTTCTTAGAACCTGAACCGCGCAAGCTGCAAACGCTCAGCCGTCAGCACATTTTGCCGCCGCGCTGCCGTCCGCGCGACGTTGCCCGTGGCGTTGCTCTGAAGCTCTTGCACTCCACAGCAAGGCGGATGCGCCGTGAGCAGCTTTGGGCCGGGGGTGTTGCTGTGCAGATCAGCTATTACAACGGCAAGCCCTATGAGGCGGGCATACGCATTGCGCCGTGCTGCGACACGCTCACACTTCAGGAACACTTCCTGATCCTGTGGAACCGTTCGCCGGTTCAGGACGACCTCGCTTCCCTGGTCGTGATGCTTACACATCTCGATATAGAGCCAACGGCTGATCTGTTCGGCATGGACTCCACGCCAGAAACAGCGCAGGCGAAGCAGAGAGTCATATCAGTGGTTGATGCTATGAATGCACGGTACGGGCTGAACACAGTTTTTCTCGGCTCAATCCACGATGCACGGAAGGAAGCGCCAACGCGTATACCGTTCGGCCCTCCACCACCGTTAGAAGAGTTCGATGACACAGCCGACAACGTGAGGCGACCGCCAACGCGGCACACGCTCACTACTGAGCAGTTGGCGCGAAGGCGAGGGAAGGGGGGATAGTCGCATATTATTGCGAGTAGGAATCTTGTATGTGGGAAAGAATGGACGCATGTGCGGACGGTATGTAAGGAAGGCTGACAGGAAGAAGATCGCGGAGCGGTTCCACGCTGAACCTAATCCGTCCGATCTGCCGATGTCGGACGCTGATTACAACGTCACTCCTACCAGCTACCAACCCATCATCAGGCAGAGCAAGGACACCGGCGCACGCGAACTAATCTTGGCTCGGTGGGGATTGGTTCCGTTCTTTGCAAAGTCGCTACAGGATGTGAAGGGGATTTCCACCATCAATGCGCGAGCGGAGACGATAGCAACCGCTGCCACATGGCGAACGCCGTTCAAAAGGCGGCGTTGCCTGATTCCAGCAACTGCGTTTTATGAATGGCCAAAGGCCGCTGTAGTGAACAAGAAAGAGCCTAAGCAGCCATACGCATTTGAGTTGGATACGGGAGGGATGTTCGCCTTCGCAGGGCTGTGGGATGCCTGGAAGGACGCGGAGGGGCATTGGCTACAGTCCTATGCAATCGTTACAACCGTGGCAAACGAATTGATGAGCCGGATACATGACCGTATGCCGGTGATCTTGCATGAGAAGGATTACGACCGTTGGTTAGATCGAGAAGAAACGGAGAGACTGCCAGTGGACCTCTTGCGCCCCTATGAATCAGAGGCGATGGAAATGCACGAAGCCAATCCGCTAGTGAACAATGTGCGGAACAACGGGCCAGAGATGCTGAACAGTGAGTGAGTGGCGCCCATGCGGGGCTAGTGAATCACAATTACTTCCCAGAAGCCGACTTATCGGGACTAGTCAGGTCGAGGTGGGCCAGTATCTTCGGCCGCACCTTCGTTGAAAGCGTCTGTCACAAAACTGCGTTGCAGCACGCCGCTGTTGAGGAGTTGCTCGTCGACTCGGACAGCATCGCCCGAAAAGCGCCCCACCTTACCATTGCCAAAATAGAGATAGAGGTGGGATCGCAAGGCCGAATATTGCACCGTTGAATCGCATCCGAGACGGATTTGAAATGCTTGCATTCTTCCACTAGGCGTTACAAACGGTTCAAAGTGAGCCGCAAACTGCCCCCTGTTGATCTCGGCGCACAACAGATGTCCGACAAAGGTAGGCGACGGAGGAGTGATCGGATACCGGTGGATACCAATGAAGCGGTTGATGCGATCTGGACTAAGCTCTTTTGTATCGTTGATGATGAAGTCTCTCACGTCATCAAAAAAGGTCTCGTGTCCGGTGAACTCGGGAAACTGCGTTAGGAAGTAATGAAATCCTATCTTGGCAATACCGCGGAAGTATCGATTTGTCGTCTGGAATTGGACGACACCTCCTTTAAACCCGCTCGCCCCCGTCGTGGTCTGAGGCAACTGTTCATCTGGCCAAAGTTCCTTGAAGAGATCGACTGCCCACTGTTCATTCGGGGGATCATAGATCAACCGGAGTTCCAGAGGGGCATCGAGCTTGAGAGCAGCGATCTGCTCGCGCAAAGACTTCGGGGTCGTTGAGGCAGTAAGAGGAATGTGGTGATGGGGCCCCGATGCGCCTCTTAGAATCAACTGCGTTAGCTGGCGCCCTTGGTTACCTCCGGTTAGTTCGATTAGAAGCTCGCATTGAAATGCCTCATCCCAAGCCAAGAACTTAACACGCTGCCCACCTGCGCTTCCGCGGTAAAAAGGATTCACCTTTTCGTGATGTTGTCTGCCTTGAATGCCGAATCTCTTTCGCAAAACTGCGATCGGACCACAACGTACGAGCTGTTCATCCAGGACACCGATGCGCCTTTCGTTGCATTGCTTGCAAATGCGATTGAACAGTGTGGGACCTTCCCTGAATTCGCCCAGTGCTGCTGGCAAGGGATGCTCTTCACTCCTCGGAACTCGGTCGCAGTACAAGCAGAATTCCATCGATATTCATACTCTACCGAAATAGAATCAGCTCATGGAACTCGCCGAGGTGACGAACGAAGAGATTTCCGACCCGGAGATTCGAGCCCGAGACGTAACGAGTTCGCGCTGTGCGCATACGCGGCATTTCATCGCTATCGAGGCTGGCTCGGAAGTTGGCCTCCTCTCTGTCGACCTGCTCCCCACAGACGAGCGATTTGTCATATATGAAATCTTTGTGCCGACTGCACTTCGCCGCCGTGGCATAGGAGGCATCCTGCTTCAGACGGCAGAAGGCATGGCCAAGGATTGGGGTTACGAATCTACGCTGCTCGTTCCGAAGAGTCTGGATAACGCCTTCGAACAGCGAACGCTCGAAGAATGGTATGCGAGGAAAGGCTATATACCAATCGACGATGCAGCGAATGGTGCTGTCGCTAAACGGATCGTATGATGCTGTCCGCAGCTTTAGGCCAAGATATGGCCAGTCAGGTTCCCGCCAGCCTCGTTTAGAACAGTTCGCCAAGCCTTATTCGCCGGTATCACGAAATCGGCGATGGGAGCCCGGCTCTTAGGATTGTGCGCCAACTCGAAGTCGACGCCGAGAGCTGGGCTATGCCACATGACATCGGCGTAAGAACCCAGAATCGCGGAGATTCCTCGTGAGCGCCTTTCAAGGAATGACATTGTCGCGACTTTCGCCCCGCTCGCCTTCACGATGTTGAATCTCGGCTCGTTTTGTTGCCCGATGATTTTTCCGGTACTTCTATCCAATAGCAACTGGTAGACCCCGAGAGGGTAAACAGCTTTCAGGAAACGGGGCACATCGTTCTCCACCTGTGTCCACTTGTATGACAATGCCGCGCCATTGATTGCGATCACGAATGCATCATTCTTATGTATGATGCCCTCTCTCAAATATCCTTGGTATTTCCGATACTTCTCCGATATCGCGTTGGCGTAACGAAGCACAAGCTTCTCCTCCGGGATTTTGCCAGAACCATCCGGGTTCGGCTCCACTACCGAGTCCGGGCGGCCGGGAATGCCATTGGTTGTCACCACGGCTTCCACCCAAACGCGGCTTCCGTCACGCTCCAGAAGGATGTCCGGGCCTGGCTTTGGGCAAGACAAGGTTGAGCCTTGATGGTTCGCGAATTCCTGTAAAGCACATGTGAGATACATCTCCCAGAAGCGTGGATGGAAATCGCGGCGAACCTCGGTCAGGAAATGAGGATCGGCAAATCTGCGGAAGCGCTCCCAGAGGCTTTCAGCAAACTCTCTGGCCGGTTCGGTCCATTCGTTCCTTAGATCACGCAGGTTCACATAGGTGCGATCAGCCGCTTCGCCGTCGGAGAACAAGCTGTCACGCATGACTTCAGCTTACAACTCGGAGTGCTAGACGTGCGGAGTTTGCAGTATCAGTCCTCGGAAACGCCGATATCGTCATCTACTTCTGGGCCCTCTGGCCGGAAGTTGCAGGCAGCGTTTTCGCACGAACGTGCGTAGTGCTTGATTCCGTCATCCCGATCAACCCTCACAGAGAAACAGCAGGCAAACCAACTTCTTCTCGCAATGGTTACAATAGTGGTTACAGTGACAAAAAAGAAGGCCAGCCGTTTCGGGCTGGCCTTCTTATAAGTCTTTATTTTTCAGATTGGTGCGGAGGAGGGGACTTGAACCCCTATGCCTTGCGGCGCTAGACAGCAAGCTAGTGCGTCAATTTACGGTTGTTTAACTATCCTCAGCCGCTCTCTATGTGGTCGGTGGTCTCCAGGTACCTTCCAGAAGGTTGTCTAGCCTATCCTGCCTTCCTTTTACCCACTTGGCGTAAGAGCGCTCGGTAGTCTTTATGGAGCCATGACCAAGAAGTTTGCTCACGTCCTCCATAGGTATGCCTTTCTCCAGAAGATCCACCGCGAATGTGTCGCGTAGGCGATGGCTCATCATGTTGCCTCCACGTTCGATCTCCGCAGCCTTAAAGAGGGGAGCGATGACGTACTTCGTCCAACTCTTGACGATGTCGGTCTTGCCATCCCAAAAGAGATATTTCGTCCCTGCCACAGCAAGTATTTCCCGGGCTACATCAGGTGGGAGAACCACGCTCACATCTGTGCCTGTCTTTTGCCGAACCGTGACGACGCGGTAGCGGGTACCGGCGTGAATGATCCGGTTGGTAGGCAGAGTCAATGAGTCACGAATTGCGAGGCCGCTCCAACGCATCAGTTGCAGCAAGGCGCGGACATGGGCGGGCGGTGGGGGCCCAACGAACTTGTCCGCTGCCGCAAGCAATCGGGTGTACTCCTCTGCGTCCAGGGGCATCGTCGGAGCTTCATCCACAGTGATCTTTGGGAGGAGAGGGATGCGGGGTATCCATTGCGCTTCATAGCAGTAGCGAAGAAAGCCACGGCAGCGAGTCCGTACGACGGAGCGCGTCTGGGAAGAAGGGTAGGAAGACTCCCAGGTCGTTGCAAATCCTGTTAGAAGTTCGCGAGTCAATCCTTGGACAGTGTAGATACCCCTTCCCTCGCAGAACGATGCCAACCGACCAAGCTCACGTTCGTACTTTGCCACGACATCGTCGGTGATGCCCTGAACCTTTTTGTCATCGAGGAACACCTTAATGGCGGCGCGGATGTCCTTCGTCGCAGACGTCTCAGACGCTACAGGTTTGCCCAACAATTGATCTTCCAGATCTCGCTTTACCTGTTCGGCTTCAGCCCATGATCGGGTTTCCGCCTTACGGCGTTGGCGTACTCCGCCGCTCGGGGTCCAGCGGAGCCATTTACGGCAATCGCAACGCTTGGCGAACTCATCGCCCTCGTACTTGCAGCCGACCGAATGCCTGACGTAGATCGTTATGAGGGGGGTGGTAGTGATCGGGTGCCTCGCTCTCTCCAACTGATGTCACAAGAGAATTAGACACGATTTTGACACAAAGCAATAGGCCCATCGAAGAAGCCTATTGTTTTCAAAGAGATATTATGGAGGCGCGGGTCGGGATCGAACCGACGCATAAAGGTTTTGCAGACCTCTCCCTTACCGCTTGGGTACCGCGCCTCATGGACAGCAGCCTGCCGAAGGCGCCGTGCAAATCGCTTCTGGAGTGTATCGCAGATGAGGGGTGTTTGGAGCGGGAGACCGGGGTCGAACCGGCGACATCTTCCTTGGCAAGGAAGCACTCTACCACTGAGCTACTCCCGCCCTGCCTTTGGTAAGTATAGCCATGGAGAGTGATGTGGGTCAACGCGGTAGGTTCGTGGCGTGTTCTATTGCTCGACCGTGCTGACGTTGGCGACCAGGCGGCGGCTGGCGACCATCGAGGAGCGCTTGCGGACGATGTGCGGCGTGAGGGTGATGAGGAGCTCGGCGGTGTCGGTTTCAGCGGTCTTGTCGGTGCCCTGGAAGCCGGGGATTTCGCTGAGGCCGGGGAGGCCGTCGATGGCGTGCTGTTCGGACCGCGTCACTTCGCTTGCCATCAGGACCGTTCCGTCCGCCGGGACAGTGACGTCGGAGGTGAGAGTCCGGTTGTTGAGCACCGGGATGCCGTTCAATGAAGCACCGCCGAGGGCTTCGATCTTCATGTCGAGCTTGACGTGGACCTGTCCGGACTTGAGCGCCGTCGGGGTGGCTTTTAAGGTGAGACCGAGGTCTTCGTACTGGACCTGTGGGACCGTTGCGGATTGGGAACTGGTGAGCTGCGCCAGCAGAGCGGCGGCGGAGGTGCCGCCCACTTTAATGCCCGAAAGCGCGGACGAAAGCGTGCTGCTGACGCCGCTGCTGTAGGTCGAGGTGACAATGGGATAGCGCGTGCCGGCACGGAAGGAGCCCGACTGATTGTCCCCGAGACGGAGTTCCACATCGTCGATGGAGCGCACCTCACTGGAACTCAGAAGCATGTTAAAGGTGCTGCTGCCGCCGAGCGAGAGACCGGCGAAGGTGAGGCCGCCGCCGAAGACTCCCAGCAGGCTGGTGAACTGCGACGTATTGGCCGCACCCGATAACACGACGAACGCCGCTTCCTTGATGATGTTTTGCAGAACCGTTCCATTCAGGACCAGGAGGCCGGAGGAGACAGCCTGGTCGATTAGCGCCTGATTGGCGGAGACGAGCGATTGCGCTTCGGCCGCAATGCTGAAGGCGCTGGCGGAACTGGGAAGCTGCGCGCCGATATTGCGCATATGCGTCTTGTCCAATTCGTAGATATGCACCTCGATCATGATCTCGGCGGTGGAGTCGATGAGTCCGGCGAAGGTGACGTTGACGAGGTTCATCGCGTCTTCGTTGCCGCGCATCACGATGCGATTGCCGGAGGCCTGTACCGCGACTTGCTTGAGGTCGAAGATGTTCTTCGCGACGTTGCTCAATTCGTTGAGTTGTTCGGTGGGAAGGCCGGGGAGGTAGAAGGTCTCTTCGACCTGGGGGACGAGGCGGTCGCGGTTTTCCTGCGTGTCCTTCGCAATGAGGACGCTGTCGGGGTTGAGCGGCGTGGCGAAGGTGTGCGTCATGTAGAGCAGGACGCGGGTTGCGGTGGCGAAGTCGACGTCTTCGAGGTCGAAACGGATGTTCTGGCTGGTGATGGAGGGATCGAATGCGGGCTTGATTCCGAAGGCGCTGTAGACCTCGCGGAAGACCTGCTGGACGTCGCCGCGGGTGTGGAAGCTGCGGTTGTCCGGCGCGGGCTTGAGGTGGATGGGGCCGCCGAGTTTTGCGATGGCGTCGCTGGCCGTGGTGAGGCCGGGAGCGGTGTCTTCGGTGGGCGCCCCCTGGTCGAGATGCTGCGTGACGATGGCATTGTTGGGATCGAGGGTGTCGGCTTGGGCGAAGAGCTTGTTGGCTTCTTCGGTGTGTCCGAGGAGGCGCGCCTTGGCCCCCTGCTGGACGAGCGCGGTGACGTGGTGCTCTTTGGCGACGGCGAGGGAGAGGGCGTACACCTGCTTGCTGGGGTCGATGGCGAGAGCGCGGCCGAAACTCTGCTCGGCGGCGACGGGATCGTTGTGCGCGAGCTGGCGGGCGCCTTCGAGGTAGGCGTCATCGGCGGCGCGGGACTGGCGGGCGGAGATGGCTGGCTTTTGATCTCCCGCGGGCGGCGTGGCGGCGTCTTGGGCGCGCAGGCCGGCCGGAAATGCGATGCCGGCCAACGCCAACACTGCCGCACCGGCAACACGGAGGGTGCGCGGAAGCAGGCGGCGATGAGGGTGGTCGAACATGGTCTGCGGTTTAGACGAACGCAGCGCGGGAACGCTTTCGTGCGTCAGTACCCATTATCGACTATTGCCGATGGCTAGCGACTATTGCTGGCGACAACTTGCAGGCCGGGGCGCACGGAGCGAGGCGGACGGCGCAGGCCGCGCTTGATCTGCGCGGTGTTCATGTCAAGCTCGGCGAGCGTGCGGCTGAGGGTGTTGCGATGCATGCCGAGTTCTTCGGCTGCCTTGCACTGGTTGCCGCGGTGGCGGGCGAGGACTTCGGTGATGAAACGCTTTTTGAACTCACGCACTGCATCGGCATAGGGGACGCCGGCGGCGTGCATTTGTACGACGAGGTTGTCCAGTTCGCGTTTCACGTTGGCGCGGTTCCTTCGAGGCTGAAGTTCTACAGTGTCGCAGTTACGATTGTCGCCTGTTGCAGTGTGCAGCTTGTAATCAGTGTGCTACTAATGGCCCGGCTTGATCCAATCGGGTGTGTTGTGCTTGATGCCTGCGGCCCCGTCGCGCAGCTTTTGTTTCAAGTCTTCCGGTACGAGGAAGGATACAGCATGTTCGCCCTGAAGAAAATACGGCGCCATTTTTGAGTCGCGAATCCAGGGTGCGGTAGGAAGGAACGCGGTGAAGGCCATCAGCAGGGCAACTCCTAAAAGACATCCGCGAACAAATCCGAACACAGCACCACCAAGACGGTCAAGCAGACCGAGTCCGATGGCCGATGCAGTGCGTCGGAGCAGCTTGCCGGCGAGCGAGAAAATGACCATCGTGGCCGCGAGGATTGCGAGGAAGGCGACGAACTGCGCGATCGGCGGCGATGTGATGAGGCCGGAGAGATGCAGGGCAGCGCGTTCGTAGAACCAGCTCGCGAGCAGCAGGCCGATGACGAGGCCCGCAAGCGCGAAGGCCTCGCGGAAGAAGCCTTGCAGGAAGGCTTTGACGACCGAGTAGGCGAGGAGCGCGATGAGGAGCCAGTCGAGTGGGTTCATGCTTCTGGCATGATCGCGCGTGGGACGGGGTGGCGCAATAGCTTTGGGGTGACCTGTGGGTCACGCGCGGGTCTTCACTTCGGATCGAAGCCGTTCCACTGCCTTGGCCAAGCGCCGTTGCCGTGTTTCTTCCCGTTTCGCCGACGCGATCCAGTTTCGGTACTCTTTGCGGCGCGTGAGGGGAAGCTTTTCAAACCCGGCGAGGAGCTTCTCCTTGCATAGCAGTTTCGTAAACTCCTCAGGCAGTTCTACCGTTCGTGGCTCGTCGTCTCTCCAGAGGTCGATTTCGAGGAGGTCGCCGGGCTTCTTGTTTAGCTGCTCCATGATGGCGTGCGGAACGGCCAGCAGGTGAAAGGCTTCTCCGCGCGGCATCAGTGAGCCGGTGTAGGGAATGCCGCCTAGCCGCGCCTGGACTGGCACTCGGCCCTTGATGCCGAATTCGGTTTGCGTGTCGTGCGGAAAGAAGACAAACGCACCCCAGCCTGTGCTGCGCTGGATGGCGGCTTCGAACCTGTAGCGCTTCATGCTCAGGCCGCCGCGGTGCGGGATTCTCTGCCAATACTCCGGCCACTGAGAGAGACGCTGACGATCTTCGAGACGCCGGGCTCCTGCATGGTGACGCCGTACATGACGTCGGCCTGCTCCATGGTGCGCTTGGAGTGGGTGATGACGACGAACTGCGTGGTCTCGGCCATCTCGGCAATCAACCTCGCGAAACGCCCGACGTTGGTGTCGTCGAGCGGGGCGTCTACTTCGTCGAGGATGCAGAAGGGCGCGGGCTGGAACTGGAAGATCCCGACCAGCAGCGACAGCGCGGTGAGGGCTTTTTCTCCTCCCGAAAGCAGAAGGACGTTTTGCAGCTTCTTGCCCGGAGGCGAGGCGACGATGTCGATGCCGGACTCGGCTGTGTTGACCTCGTCGGTGAGGCGCATGAAGGCCTGGCCGCCGCCGAAGAGCTTGCTGAAGCTGGCGCTGAAGTTGTCGTTGATGACCTTGAAAGCCTGGTCGAATTTTTCGCGCGAGACTTCGTCGATTTCTTTGATCGAGGCTTGCGTGTTTTCGATGGAGTCGATCAGGTCCTTGCGCTGGGTTTCGAGGAAGGTGTGGCGTGTTGCGGTTTCTGTGTACTCCTCGAGCGCCATCATGTTGACCGGGCCCATGGCTTCGAGGCGCTGCTTGAGGGCGCGGGCGGACTCTTCTTCGGCGACGAGGGCTTCGGCTTCGATGCGGACGATGGTCGTGTCTTCCCGCAGGTTTGCGGGTTCGGCGCTGAGGTCGTTGATGCAGGTGTGCTCCATGTGTTCGACGTCGGAGGTGAGTTTGGCGGCGCGGGCGGAAAGTTGCGCGCGGGTCTCGCGGAGGTCTTCGATCTCGTGGCGCAGGGTGCGGAGTCTGGCGTCGAGTTCCGTCATCTGCGTACGGAGTGCGGTGGCCTGCGAGGAGAGCGCTGCACCTTCGGTTGTCGCTTGCGCGCGGAGTTCGGTGAGATCTTCGTGCTGCGTGGCGAGTTGCGCGGTTTCTTCTTCGCGGCGCTGGCGCTCGGCGGCGGCGGTGGCGAGTTGCTGCGAGAGTTGCGCGATGCGCTGTTCCTGACCGGCGTAGAGGCGCGCAGTCTGCTCGAAGTTGGCGTTGGCGTTGCGGCGGCGTTCTTCGAGGCCCGCAAGGGCTGCTGCTGCGGCTGCCGCAGCTTGCTGCAACTCTTCGCGGTTGGCGCGGAGGGTGCCGATCTGCGAGTTGAGCTCGGCGATCTGACCTTCGATTTCGGTGCGCTGGGCTTCGTGCTGAGCGGCCTCCTGCTGCTTGCGGGCGATGAGCTCCTGCTTCTGAGTGCGGGCCGTTTGATTGCGCTCGGAAGCAGCCTGCCACTCCTGGATGCGGCGTTCGATGCGGGCGGTCTCGGCTTCCATCTGGCGGAGGGCGGCGCCGGAGTTGGCGGACTCGCGCTCGGCGTCGCGGCGTTCGTGGTTCTTGCCGTCGAGGGCCGCGGTGAGGGTTGTGATTTCATGCTGCAAGGCGAGAGTGGCGAGGTCGGTCGTCGCGAGTTCGGCTTCGACGCCCGCGATTGCTTTCTGGACCTCGTTGAGTTCGCGCTTGAGGGCGAGTGGGCCCTGCTCGCGCGGCTTGCCGCCGGTGACGGTGACGTTGTGGAACGTCTCGCCGGATGGGGCAAGGAAGAAGGCCTGCGGGTACTGCTGGGCGAGAGCGCGGGCGCTGGCGGAGTCGGGTGTGACGTAGCCGTCGCGCAGCTTGGGGAGGATGGAGGCGAGGGAGTCGCCGAAACCGTTGAGGACGCGGATGCAGTCTCGGAGGGGAAGCGTGCCGTCCGGGAGTTCGGTGGGTCCCACCTTAGTCGACGATGAGACAGTCGACGAAGATGGGTCACCCAAATTTGTTGCGTGCGCGTCGCCGTGGACCAGGAAGGTGGCGCGGCCGGCAACGTCGGATTGCAGCATGGCCATGCCGGCGTCGGCGGCGTCCCAGCTTTTGACGACGATGTAGTTGAGCTCGTCGCGGAGGAATTCGTCGACGACGCTTTCGTATTTGCCGTCGACTTCGAGGAAGTCGGCGAGCGTGCCGACCGCTCCGAGGGCGTTGCCCTGGGGGCTGTTGGCGCGCTGGGCGTTGACGCGGAAAATGTTGCGGACGGTGTCGGTGGAGTAGCTGTGCTCGCGGATGAGGGCTTCGAGCGAGCCGCGGCGGCCCAGCAACGTTGCCAACTCGCCGCGGAGTTCGTCACCCCGGCGTTTGGATTGCGTTTCTTCGGCGTGGCGAGACTCCATCGATTGGCGAAGCTGGTTAATTTCGGCTTCCAGGCGTTGCAGACGCTCGGTGACGCCTTCGAATGACATTTTGATCTGGGTGCGCTGGAGGCCGAGCGCGTCGAGCTCTGTGCGAGCAATTTCGGACTCGGAGGCGAGGCGTTCGTTCTCGCGTTCTAGGCCGGAGAGCGCGGCGCCGGCCTGGGCTTCTTCATTGCTGGCCTGTGCAGCCCGCTGCATGATGTGCATGGCCGTGCGGCGCTGTTCTTCGGCCTTCTGCTCGGCTGCACTGACGGCGCGGAAGGCTTCCTGCGCGGCCTGCTGTTGCCGTTGCGCGTTGGCGCGAGAGCCCTCGGCTTCGGAGGTGGCATTTTCGAGGAAGCTGCGGTGCTGCTCGCGTTCTCCAGCGAGGGTTTCGAGCTGAGTGCGGGCCTGGCCGAGTTCTTCTTCGCCGGTTGCAAGACGCTGCGTGAGGTCGGCGACACGGTCGGCGTTGGAGGAGGTGCGGGCAGCGATGCGTTCGAGCTCGACAGCGCTCTGGTTGGCGCGTGCGGCGGCTTCGCGGATCTGCTGGTCGAGCTCGTAGCCGCGCGCGACGCCGGTGGAGTGGGCTTCATCCATCTCTTCCAGCGCGGCGGCTTGTTCGTCGATTTGCGCGGCGAGGCGGTGGATTTCGGCGGAGAGGGACTGCTGCTCGGCGTCCATTTGCGCGAGGCGGCTGGCGAGGACAATGCGTAGCTTACCGCGCAACTCGTCGCGGAGTGCGCCGTAGCGCTCGGCCTTGGCGGCCTGGCGCTTCAGCGTCATCATCTGCTTGGTGACTTCTTCGAAAATGTCGTTGACGCGGGAGAGATTGAGCTTTGCAGATTCGAGTCTCAGCTCGGCGAGGCGCTTTTTAGTTTTGAAGCGAGTGATGCCGGCGGCTTCCTCGATTATAGAGCGGCGTTCGAGGGGCTTCGATGAGAGGAGTTGGCCGATGCGCTCCTGGCCGATGATGGCGTAGGTTTCGCCGCCGAGGCCGGTACCCATGAAGATGTCCTGGATGTCGCGGAGGCGGCAGATTTTTCCGTTGAGCAGGTACTCGGAGTCGCCGGTGCGGAAGAGGCGGCGGGTGATGGTGATTTCACCCGCGCGGACGGGAGCGCGGCCGAACTTGCGGCGGCGGATTTTTAGGACAACGTTATTGGGGTCGGCCAGAGTCGCGGCGGTGGGGCCGTCGTGGTTGGGATGGCCTCCGCGCTCTTCTTCGTCCTCGTCGATGGCCTCGGCTGCGGCGGCGATTTCTTCCGGCGTGGAGTGCTCGTGGAGAACTTTGCGCTTCTTCCCGCCGGGGGCTTCGTATGTCGTTCCGGGCTGGGCTTCGGCGACGGCTTCTTCGGTTTCTTCGGCGGCCTCGCGGCGGGCGGCGGCTTCGTCCCAGTCGCCGGCGATTTCTTTGACGTTGCGACCGTCGATCACAAGCTCTGGCCCGTGGCCGGCGTCGTCGTAAACCTCGGGGTCGACGAGGGTGAGCGAGACTTCGGCCATGCCCGTGGCCTTGCGCTCGCGGGTGCCGGCGAAGATGACGTCTTCCATCTTGATGCCGCGGAGACTCTTGGCGGATTGCTCGCCGAGGACCCAGGTGATGGCGTCGGAGATATTGGACTTGCCGCAGCCGTTGGGGCCGACGATGACGGCGATGCCCTGGCCGGCGAGTTGCACTTCGGTGCGATCGCAGAACGATTTGAAGCCGAGGATCTGGACTTTACGAAGCTTGAGCAACGGGACACCCCTACAATTGGTTCGACTGCGACGATGCGGCTTCGCGAGCGCGATGGCCTGGTTGAATCGTAGCGTCGCGGATGGGCCAGAATCAACATGCTGGCGCTAGATGTTGTGGATAAGGCGTCCCCGACGCAAGATATTGGGATGTGTGATACTTTTTGATGGAATCCACGTCCATTGGCAGAGTGGGGACGTAAAATCATGTTGCAGCGTGGTGGGTTATCGCGAAGCTGCCTCCATAAGCGAATCGAGAGTCGTCCAACGACCCTAACTTGCCACAGAGCCAACAGCGTTTCTATAATCCGCATCATCATCTTAATGTTCCCGTTTGCGATTGGGGACCGTTCATCCGTGAATTCTGCGGCATTTCAATCACTTGAGTCCTCCCGAGGAGTGTTTTCTATGAAGAAGGTCGTACTTGCTTCTCTGCTGGCTGTCGCCGGCGCCGGGCTTTTGGCGCAACCCGGTTTCGCGCAGCCGACCACCCCCGCTCC
>DASRLB010000486.1:0-14848 GCA_035648695.1 Acidobacteriaceae bacterium
AGTCTCTATTGTCATTTATTCACGCAGGTCTCTGCCTGTCATCTTGATGAAGACTGTTTCCAGCGTGGGCTCGGTGGTGGCGAGGTCGCGGACGCCGAAGCCCGCCGAGGCGTTGACGATGCGCTCGATGATGCCGTCCTCGGAGCGGGCCAGGACGCGGACGCCGTCGGCGGTGGGTTCGACGCCGGTGACGCCTTCGACTGCGTTGAGGCGGGCGGCGAGTTGGCCGGCGTTGTCGGGCGAGCTTAGTTTGAGGTCGACGATTTTCTCTCCGCCGATGCTGGCCTTGAGGGCGGCGGGGGTGTCTTCGACGAGGATTTTTCCGTGGTCGATGATGGCGAGGCGGTCGCAGAGCTCGTCGGCCTCTTCCATGTAGTGCGTGGTGAGCATGACCGTGATGCCTTCGGCGCGCAGGCTGCGGACGCCCGCCCACATGGCGATGCGGCTCTGGGGGTCGAGGCCGGCGCTGGGCTCGTCGAGGAAGAGGACGCGGGGGCGGTGGGCGATGGCGCGGGCGATCTGGAGGCGCTGGGCCAGGCCGCCGCTGAGGGAGATCGGGTAGGCTTTGGCCTTGTCGGTGAGGCGGAACTGGTCGAGCAACTGGGCGGTGCGGGCGCGGGCGTCGATGCGGGACATCCCGAAGAACAGGCAGTGGAACTGGATGTTTTCTTCGGCGGTGCAGGAGCGGTCGAGGGTGTTGTACTGGGGGACGACGCCGATGGAGCGGCGAGCCAAGGCTGGACTGCGGACGACATCTATTCCCGCGATTTTTACTGCACCTGCAGTAGGGACGGCGCGGGTGGTGGCGATGGAGATGGTGGTGGTCTTGCCGGCGCCGTTGGGGCCGAGCAGGCCGTAGATTTCGCCGTCGCGGACGCTGAGGTCGATGCCGTCCACGGCCACTACCGGGGGCTTGCCGGCGTAGACTTTGCGCAGACCTCGGACCTCGACGATGGCGGAACTATCGGTCACTCGGTTCTGTCCTTTGCTCCTGTCGATTATAGAAGCGCGGGCGGAGTGGGTTGGCGCATTGTTCCGTAAACGCCGAACATCGTAAGATGGAGATATGTCTAAAGGCTGGGAGTCGAAGAACGTCGAAGAACAGCAGGCGGAAGCAAGTTCCGCAAAGCCCGGGAAACCGGAGATCGACCACGCAGCAGCACGCGCCGAAGCTGAGCGCAAACGCCGTATCCAGGCACTCGAATTGCAGCGGGAGCATGTGCTTTCGCAACGCACGTCGAGTCCGCATCGCCGGTCGGCGCTGGAACTCGCACTCGCGCAGATCGAGTACGAGTTGCAGCAACTCGGCATGGGGATCAAGCTGTAACGCTGGCGCGGCGAGGGCGAGGCAGGCGGCGTGGGGGTCGTTTGTCTGGAGCCAATTACCTGTGATCGTGCGGTGCCGCGATAGGTCGGGCCTTCAGCCCTCTGGCTTTTTCCTGTTCCGTAACCTGGGGCTGCGCCCCAGGCTGGTATAGGCCGGGCCTTCGGCCCTCAACGGCAAACGCTCGATACATCTCAACGGCAAACGCTCGATACATACAGCTCACTGCTTTAGGTGCGGCGGTTGAAGGTGACGGAGTTTCCCTGGTCGATGGTCGTGACGACAACGGTGTGTACGTTGACGTGGGCGGGACGGGTTGCCGCCCAGACGATGGCGTCGGCGACGTCTTCCGGTTGCAGCGGCGTGATGTTCCGGTAGACCTTTTCGGCGCGCTGCTCGTCGCCGCGAAAACGGACGACGCTGAACTCCGATTCAACCATTCCGGCGTCGACGCTGGTGACGCGGACGGGGGTTCCCATGAGGTCGAGCTTGAGGCCTTCGGAGATGGATTTTTCGGCGGCCTTGGTGGCGCAGTAGACGGCGCCGTTGGCGTACGTCATGTGGCCGGCGACCGAGCCGAGGCCGATGACGTGGCCGCTGCCGCGCTTCACCATCTTCGGGACCACGACGCGCGTGACGTAGAGCAGGCCCTTGACGTTGGTGTCGATCATCTCTTCCCAGTTTTCGACATCGTCTTCGTAGAACTTTGCGAGGCCGCGGCTGAGGCCGGCGTTGTTGACCAGGATGTCGATATCGCCCCAGGAGTCGGGGAGGGTGTTGAGCGTGCCTTCGACTTCGTCGCGGTCGCGGACGTCGAGTTGGAAGCTGAAGACTTCGGCGGCGCCGGCTGCGAGGAGCGCCGGCTCCATTTCGCGCAGACGGTCGACGCGGCGCGCGCATAGCAGGAGGCGCGCTCCGGTGCGTGCGAACTCCAATGCTGTTGCCGCTCCGATGCCGGCGCTTGCGCCCGTTACGAATACTGTTTTGCCCTTTAGCGAAATGCCCACAGTTCCCTCCGAGTTATTAGGGTTTCACAAAGGCGGCAATGCGCAAAATGGAAGGGCCGCGATTGCTCGCGGCCCCTCGTTTGCGCGGATGATGTTTACTGCGGTTGGCTGGTTTCGGGTTGGCTGGTTTGCACGCCGATCTCCTCGCCCGAGACGACCATGTTGACGCGGCGATTTTGCTGGCGGCCGGCGGCGGTGCTGTTGTCGGCGACCGGGTCGGCTTTGCCGTATCCCGCGGCTGTGACGTTGGCCGCGGGAACGCCGTTGGCCACGAGGAAATCGTGGACGGCGTTGGCGCGGTTTTCGCTCAGCTTCTGGTTGTAGGCGTCGCTGCCGACCGAGTCGGTGTAGCCCTCGACCTGGATCTTGAGGCCGGGGTACAACTCAAGGATCGTCGCGACTTTGGCGAGGCTGACCTGCGTGCTTGGCTTCAGCGTGTACTTGGCGGTGTCGAAGAGCACATCACTCATGTTGACGATGAGGCCGCGGGCGCTTTCGGTGGTCTGAAGCACGGAGTTCAACTGCGTACGCAGCTTTTCGCGGATGGCGTTGGCGTCTTGCGCGCTCTTCTGCGCGTTTTGATTGGCCTCCGCTGCCTGGGCGCGGGCGTTGGCTGCATCGGCCTCCGCGCGAGCACGGGCTGCATCGGCCTCGGCCTTCTCTGCGGCCGCACGTTCGGCTGCCGCCGACGCCTGTTCGGCCTGCGCCTGTGAGTTGGCTGCCGCGACCTGCGAGGCGGCTGCCTGCTGCTGCGACGCTGCTGCTTGCTGCTGGGCTGCTTCCTTGGCTTCGAGGTTGTTGCGATCGCGCTCGGCGGCTTGCTTGCGGAGGGTGGTGATGCGGGCGTCCTCGGAACGCTGGACGGCTTCGCGAGCGTAGGTCAACTCCATCTTCACGTCGCGGTGTTTGCCTTCCTGCATGTCGTCGGCGTTCTTGAGGTCGGTGGCGACTTCGGCCATGATGTCGGCGGCATATTTATCCGCTCCGGCGTTGCGAGCGATGCGGTCGGCGTTGTGGGCCTCGTACAGGGCGAGCGGATAGTGCTCGCGGTCGGTGATGGGGTTTCCTTCGGAGTGCGCGCCGGCAGTGTTGGCGTAGAGGCCGCGCGGCAGGAGCTGGTAGTGGACATTGACTTCCTGGAGCACGCCCTCGGTCTTGTCGTTGAACACGTTCTTGAGGACGACGACGTCGCTGGGTTGCGAGACCGCGAAGTACGGCTCGGCCGTGACGATCATGCCGAAAGACTGGTAGCCGGACGAGACGTTCAGGCTGGCTTTGTTGCCGTCGAGTTCAAGCTCGCCGAGATTCTGTGGGCGGCCGTCGGCGGAGATGGCCCAGAGAACGTAGGTGAGGTACTCCGGGCCGAAACCGTTGGCCGGGGTGAGGCCGTCGAACTTGACTTCGATGCTGGTCTTGCCGGTCTGCGAGTCGACTTTGGCGTCGCCGCGGGCCGCGGGCATGAGTTCGGTGCCGACGAAGCCTACGTGCGTCGCGCCCTTGCGGTTGAAGTAGTTGACCGCGTCGAGCTCGCGCTGGACGACTTTGACGTGGTAGATGTAGATCCCGTTGGGGCCCTCCGCGACGACTTCGCCGCGCTGCGCTCCGGGCGCGACGGTGGTCGGATTGGGCACCTGTGCGCGGGCTGCGCCGATTCCGAAAAGCATTACGAGCGGCAGGGTAGCCGCGATCTTTTTTCCAAGTCCGTACATTGTTGTCTCCTCGTATCGTGGCCGCCAGACGAGGCTGGGGCCGGCGCCGGGAATTGGCGCGTCAACAAGTCGGATGCACGGGGTTGCGGCGAAGTAGTATGCGCGGGGTGGAATATAAAGTCTGTTTGTGGGCAACCTTCGGCGCTTTCCTATATAGGGAAACGCGGGTAGCTGACGGCTTACTCCACGGACTGAGATTCGTCGGGAAGGAAGAACTTTTTCAGCCGGGGACTTCCGCGATAGAACCAGATCGCAGCCCACAAGGATAAACCTATCTTGATCGCTCGCTCACAAGTGAGCCATGCGTAGTCGCGCACCAAATACGTCTCCTCATCGGTATAGCGGTTCAATTGGGGTGCTGAGTGAAGAAGGCGAATGTGATGCAGAAGACCCATGACGTCAGTCGGAGAAAGTAGAATTTCGTCCACCAACCAGAACAGGCTGTAGATAGCCAATGCCCGCGTAACCATCCGAAATCCCTGTTCGCTTGTCATTGTTCCTTTCACTGTCCCAGAATCGGCACTCCACCGACGTCCATGCTGTGGGCGATGCGCTCTTTCCATTCGGCGGGGCCGGTGATGTGGACGCTGGTGCCCTTGGAATCTACCGCGACCGTTACGGGCATGTCCACTACGTCGAACTCGTAGATGGCTTCCATGCCGAGGTCTTCGAAGGCGAGGAGCTTGGAATGCTTGATGGCCTTCGAGACGAGGTAGGCCGCGCCGCCGACGGCCATCAGGTAGACGGCTTCGTTGTCGCGGATGGCGTCGATGGCGGCGACTCCGCGTTCGGCTTTGCCGATCATGCCGAGGAGGCCGGTCTGCTCGAGCATCTGGCGGGTGAACTTGTCCATGCGCGTGGCGGTGGTGGGGCCGGCGGGGCCGACGGCTTCGTCGCGCACAGCTTCGACCGGGCCGACGTAGTAGATGAAACGCCCGCGGAAGTCTACGGGGAGCTTTTCGCCGCGGTTGAGCATGTCGGTGAGGCGCTTGTGGGCGGCGTCGCGGCCCGTGAGCAGCTTGCCGTTGAGCAGGAGGACCTCGCCGGGCTTCCAGGTTTTGATTTCTTCTTTGGTGACGGTGTCGAGGTTGACTCGCTTCGCGCCACGTGGTTCGTAGGTGAGCTTCGGCCAGCTTTCGAGCGACGGCGGGTCGAGGTAGACGGGGCCGCTGCCGTCCATGACGAAGTGGGCGTGGCGGGTGGCGGCGCAGTTGGGGATCATGGCGACGGGGAGGTTGGCGGCGTGGGTCGGCCACTCGAGAATTTTTACGTCGAGCACCGTCGTCAGGCCGCCGAGGCCCTGCGCGCCAATGCCGAGGGCGTTGACCTTGTCGTAGAGCTCGACGCGGAGTTTTTCGATGTTGGTTTGCGGCCCGCGCTTCTTCAGTTCCGGCATGTCGATGTCTTCCATCAGCGCCTGCTTGGCCATGAGCATGGCCTTCTCCGCGGTGCCGCCGAGGCCGATGCCCAACATGCCGGGAGGACACCAGCCGGCGCCCATCGTGGGGATGGTCTTGAGCACCCAGTCGACGACGGAGTCGGATGGGTTGAGCATGACGAACTTGGATTTGGCTTCGCTGCCGCCTCCTTTGGCTGCGACGGTTACATCGACCTTGTTGCCCTTGACGAGCGAGACTTCGACGACGCAGGGGGTGTTGTCTTTGGTGTTCTTGCGGGAGAAGGCGGGGTCGGCGAGGATGGAGCCGCGGAGCTTGTTGTCGGGGTCGAGCCAGGCGCGGCGAACGCCTTCGTCGCACATTTCCTGAAGGCTGAGCGTGGCGGGGCTGCCGTCGGCGGCGACGAGGTGGCATTCGAGGCCGAGCTTGATGAAGATGGTGACGATGCCGGTGTCCTGGCAGATGGGGCGATGGCCCTCGGCGCACATGCGAGAGTTGACGAGGATCTGCTTCATCGCGTCTTTGGCGGCGGGCGACTGCTCGAGGTCGTAGGCGCGGGCGAGGTTTTCGATGTAGTCCACCGGGTGGTAGAAGCTGATGTATTGCAGCGCGGCGCGCACGCTTTCGATAAGGTCGTCCTGTTTGACGGGAACCATTGGCTCACTCCTTGCACATTCCATTTTAGCGTTTGATGCGAAGGTCTAGAATGGCTGGCGACGGGTTGGCGGCCTGCACCGCAACCCGGAGCGGACGGCTGGCGTCCTAACACTGGATACGGAAGGAAAATCCCATGAACGACACGGCTGCGAAGAAGAGGGCCAACGCGGTAGTTCGATTTGGCATTATGTTGGCGGCGATCATGGTTCCGTTGGCTTGCGTGGGGCAGGCGCCGACGTCCAGCGTTCCTCCGGCGGGCGCGGAGAGCGATATAGGGCCGACGACGGACCGCGCAGGCTGCGTGCTCGATGGCCACACGTATATATGCAGCTTCGGCGGGTTTCACCATGCGTTTCACCGGTCGAAGACGATCGCGATCGAGGCCAGCCCGCGCGACCGTGGGGCGCTCGCGCAGTTGAACGATCTGGTGGTGGCGTTGGACCGTACGGTTGCCCCGGCGGGGCAGGGCGACCTGATCTTTGCGGTGCTGCCGGTGGACCACGGCGGCGTGATGATCGGGCCGGGCGATGTGGATATGGCGACGCTGCGGATCTACAGGCAGGGGCCGGACGGGTCGCATGGGGAGATGCTGTGGGCGGAGACGTTTCGGGGGCCGGGCGACAGACCCTGGCCGGCGGCGGTCCATGCGCTGCTGATGCAGTTTAAGGCGCGGATGGTAAAACGCTACAAGAAGTGACTATTCTTCGTCGAGGACGGCGAAGAGGTCGGCGAGATCGATTTGCACTTCGGTTCCCGCGACGCGCAATGTGCCTTCGCGATGTTCGGTCATCGTTTCGCCGCGCAGGATGAAGGCCGTGCGTTCTTCCGGGTCGAAAATCCACACTTCGGGCACTCCCATCGCCAGGTAGTCGCGGCACTTTACCTGGGTGCGCGAGAAGGTGTCTTCCGGCGAGAGGACCTCGATGCAGAGCAGCGGCGCTTCGTGGATGATGGGGGTTTTCTTCCAGGTGCGCGGCATGACGCAGACGTCGGGGACGCGGTAACGTTTGGCAGCGACTTGAACCCGGCACGCGATATATGCGTAGATGCTCCACGTCTTCCCCTGCGTTCGCAGGACGGTCGCCAACTCGCTCTGCAAGTCGGAGTGTTTGTTCTCGCCAACGTTTCTGTCTTCGAGATAGCCGTCAACGTAGTCGATGTCCGGCTCGTAACTTGTGCGGAGGTATTCTTCGACCGGGACAAGTGCGATTGTGGCTTCCATCATGCCCTCGTAACCATCAGCGTACACCCGCCTGCGTCGAGGTGTGCGGCGCGATTATGGGTCGGGCCTTCAGCCCTCAAACTTTTCGCCGCCGGTTTCATGGGGCTTCGCCCCATGCTGGTATAGGGCGGGCCGTTGGCCCTTGTTCGTGGCACTCCAAAACCTTCTGCTGCGCGGTAGAAATCACGTGGCGGCGCTATGGCGGAGTGCGATTTTAGAGAAGGCATGGCAACGAACGGACAGTGCTCTGGACACGACAAAGGGAGGCCGCGGCCTCCCTTTGGTGAATGCAGTGGGAAAGTTTATTTTTGCTTGCCGAATCGGTACACGATTCCCATGTTGATGCCGAGGTTGTTCTGGATGCCGTTGCCGAAGGTGGTGCCGACGTAGGTGGGCGTCACGCGGAAGGCGAGGTTGGGGTAGAAATTGTAGTCGCCGCTGACACCGATGGAGAAGGCCGGCTTGAAGCCGTCGGGCCAGAGTCCGAGCAGCGTCGCCGGAATGCCCTTCGAGCCGCCGGAAAAGATGCCCCAGCCGACGCCGCCGAGGGCCTGCACGCTGACTGCCGTCTTCTCGTGCGCGTAGAAGCGGTAGCTGCCGCCGCCCATGAAGGTGTACTCGTTGATCTGCGGATGGTAGACGCCGTAGACGTTGTTGATGAGCGCGTTGGCGTTGCCGAACATGCCGCGCGCGTCGGCGACTATGGCTACCTTGGGCGTGAGGAAGTAGCTGGTGTTGGCCGCCCATGTGACCTCGTTGTGTTTCTTGGTGAACTCACCGCTGCGGAAACGCATGGCGCCGCCGCCGCCGAAAACTTCAAAGCGGTGGGAGTACGTGTCCTGAACGGTGCGCGCGATGCGCGCCTGCCGGGCCGCGTTCGTCTCGCGCCGGGCGCGCTTGGGACCCTTCTGGTTCTTCTGCGCGCTTGCGCCGCCGACCAGCACCAACGCCGCCACAACGACCGCTAAACTGACTGCAAGTCTATTTACACTTTTGCGCACACCGTACCTCAAATCGTTGCTCCTGCCCATCGTCGTTTCGTAGCTCGCCGCACGGCCGGGGGACCTCGGCGCAGCTTCCGCACACACCATTAGAACACTTTGGCGCGGGTTTCTCGCCTGCACAAAGCGGGAGAAACGCAGCTAACCTTAGTGGAGGCTGTACGTCACGCCGGTGACGAATTGATAGCTGTTCTTCTTGAAACCGGGCCCGGGGTCATTGAGGAAGTTGTCGGTGGTCGCAAACTGCAGGCCCAGGCGCTTGAACAGCGGCATGGCGAGCGCCACGCTGCCGTTGGCCGAATAGGCGCGGAAGTTATTCCAGGCGGGCAGGACGTTGGCGGTTTCGGTGAGGACGAATTTGCGCGGCAGCGCGCGGCGGTAGGCCTGGGAGAAGGTCGAGCCGACGAGGTCGAGGGTGGCCGCCGGTGGCGCGCCTGCGGTGAGGGATAGGAATTGTTGCGTCTCGAAGTGGAGGTCGGCTTTTACGTCGAGCTGCTGCTTTGGAGTTTTGATGGGCGTCCAGCCGATGCCCGCGCCGTAGACGGCCTGCAGGTTGAGGCCCTGGGCGTAGTTGTGGTCGAACGTAGTCTGGGCCAGCGCGTAGAACCTGGTGGAGAAGTATTCGTCCCGTTCCGCGTCGGCGTGGAAGATATTGGTTTTGACGACGATGTTCGAAGACGGATCGGTTTGCGGGTTTGCGGGCGAGGTTTGCTTGCCGTAGGTTTCCTGCACATCGAATGTGGTGCGGTTGCGCGCGGGGAGGAATGGCACGGTGGGGATCGCGCGGACGAGGGCGACGCCGGCGTTGAAGGTGTTGCCGTCGGTGGTCGAGCGGACGAGCGTGGCGCCGCCTCGGATGTTGCCGGTCCAGCCGAACAAGGGGCCGGGACGGCGCTCGAGGTCGCGGTCGTAGGTGGCCTGGTCGATGAGGTAGGAAAGCTGCTTGACGGGGACGACCTCGGGCCAGCCGGCGGGGTTGGCGACCGTGATGTTGCCGTCCGCGAAGATGATGGTGCCGGGCTGAATGGAGGTGCGGGTTACGGGGACGTCCTTGCGCAGGACGGCGAAGCTGCCGGTGGAGCGGAGTTCTCTTACCTTGTCGAGGGAGACGGTGATTTCGCCCGCCATGTCGCTTTTGAAGACGACCTTGCCGGCGGCGGCGCGGACCAGGGTCCCGGTGAGTTGGTCGCCGTTGGTGAAGACAAGAACATCCGGTGCGGGCTTGGCGGGCGCGGCGGGTGGAGCGGCCTTCTGGGCGGTTGCGGAGAAGCCGAGGAGGACGGCGAGGAGGCCGGCGGCGAGGCGCGGAGACATTTTCATCACAACTATAAGAATAGCCGAGGCTGCGCGAAGGATGGCCGAGCTTGCTTCGGGTCTCCCGACCCGCTAACCTGAACGTGCCATGTATGAAGACTTCACCGCGCGAGATCGCTGGACCGATGAGCCGCTGCACTGCGTCTGGAAGGGCACGGTGGTTGCGATCGCGACGCGCCATGCCGATGCCACCGATATCCGCTTTGCCGTGAACGGCAAGCCGCTTTGGATTGCCATGCCGAATACGGCGTGGATCGAGCAGAAACGGCGGAACGGCAAGGTTATTACCGACTATCTGGCCGCGCAGGTTGCGGGGCGGTACCTGAAGCAGGCCATCGAGACGGGCTACGACAACGGGCGCGAGATCTATACGATGACCGTCGATGAGGTTCTGGAACATGCGGCGGCGGTTGTGCAGGAGGCGGGACGGACGGATTTTCTGCCCAGCCTTCCCGTCATCAATGATGACGCGCATCCCAGCGAGTTGGACTTCAAATTGCCGGGCGAACCGCACACTGTAGCCGAGACAATGTAGCGCGTTTTCTCTTTGAGGTTCGTGGCGCAGATTGGCGTTTTTGCGCCATTGGATGTCTTTATGCGGCACTTTGCGGCTTTTCTTCGGAAATAGCGGACTTAGTGGCTTTTTTTGACAATTTTGCGACAAAATTCGGTTTAAGGACGATCCATGACAATGACTGTTTCCCGCCGCTCGTTTCTCGCTTCCTCGATTGCGCTGCCGTGGGCGCTCCGCTCGCTGGCACAGCATCCGGCAGGGCCCCGGTGGGTGTTCCTGGGGACCGATAAAGGGCCGGGGATCATGCGCTGCGCGTGGGACGCGGTGACCGGGAAGCTGGGGGCGGCGGAGCTGGCGATCAAGTCGGAGCATTCGGGATTTTTTGCGCTGCATCCGAGGCTGCCTCGGCTGTATGTGGCGAATGAGTTGAATGGTGTTCCCGGGGTGGTGTCGGTGCTGGATGTGAATGCGGCGGCGGGGACGCTGGAACTGGCCGGCAAGCAGAGCACGATGGGCGAGGGGCCGTGCTATGTGTCGGTGGATAAGACGGGGCGCAACGTTTTTGCGGCGAACTATGCGGGTGGGAGCTTTGCCGCGTTCGATCTTGGAAAGGACGGGAGCCTGAAGCCGGCGACGGGGACGCTGGATTGCCGGAACAATCCGGAGTGCGGGACGCATGGGCCGGTTGCGAAGCGCCAGGAGGCGGCTCACCTGCACTGCGCGAATGTCGCGCCGGGGAACGATTTTGTGCTGTCGTGCAACCTGGGCAACGACAGTATTGAGGTGTTTCCGATTCATCCGGGGGAGGCGGACCCGCTGGGCAAGCCGCAGCGGTTTTCGGCGCGGGCGGGTTCGGGGCCGCGGCATATCGCGTTCCATCCCAACCGGCGGTGGGTGTATATCATCCACGAGCTTGATTGCACGGTGGAGTTGTTCGACTGGTCGGTGGCGGGCGGCGCGGCCAGCCTGAAGCGGCGGGATGGAAGTGCGATTTCGACGCTGGGGCCGGGTGAACCGCGCGCGGGGAGCAGTGGGTGCGAAATCCTGGTCAGCCCGAATGGGCGCTTCGTGTATACATGCACGCGCGGGACGGATTCGTTGCAGGTGTTCGGCGTCGATGCGCGGACGGGGAGGTTGACCGAGCAGCAGCGGCTTCCGTGCGGGGGCAAGGTGCCGCGGCATATCGCGTTCGATCCGACGCACCGGTGGCTGCTGGTCGCGAACCAGGTGGGGTCGAGCGTTACGGTGTTTTCAAACGATGCGCGTACCGGGAAGTTGAGCGGGCCGGTGCAGACTCTGGCTGCCGATACTCCGATGTTTGTGCAGTTTATTTAGCCATGTTTCAGCGCAAGCTTCGCATCGAAATCGTGGGCGTGGATGGGGGCGTTTCGCCGTGTCCGATCAAAGGGCTGGACAGCTTTGCGATGCGCAACTTTACCAACGACGCGGTCTTCGACGACACGCTGCCGGTGGGCGATGGGGTGATGGAGGCTGGGCATCGGGTTCCGTTGGAACGGTTGCAGGCGGCGATGGAGGATTGGCTGCGGCGGAAGGGTTTCGTTAAAACGGGCGAGGAATTGCGCGTAACAAAAATTTCGCGGACCGAACAAGAATGAAAAGGTCTATAGTGGCAGCAGGAGCGCATCGTGGGCATGATCGACGACATTCGCAAATTGCTTCAGGATTTGATCTCTCCGGAGTTTAAGGCGCTCCAGGCACAGGTCAAGGCCAACGACGATGCTTCGAAGCAGCGCGATGATGCTCTATCCGCCAAGATGGACAGGAAGTTCGAGATGGTGATTGCGAAGATGGACGCCAATCACGCCACGATTCTCAATGCGCTGAATATCGATAAGCGTGTGGAAGCGATTGAGCGGCAGACCATGGCCTCAGCCCGCACATCCTGAAACGCCCTTCCCTTTCCCTGTTCATTCCGCCCCGCAAGGATGCTTAAGCAAACGCGTTCGTGTCCGTTCGTTGCCGCGACAGTCGTTCACGACGAGAATGCGGCGGCTGGTCACAAAAGACGTGTGTGGCCAATGGTGCGTGTGCCAAACTCGATGCGAAATATTCTTCAGGAATTTCGAGGAGCTGCGCATGTTCAAGGTGGTTGGCATTGCCGTTTTAGGTTTGATGGCGAGTGCGTCGATGGGTGCGCAAACGACCGCCGCAGCGCCGCCGCAGAGGCCGAACTGCTCTGCCGCGGAATTTCGGCAGCTTGATTTCTGGGTGGGGGAATGGCGGGTGTTTCAGGCGGCGGACAATGCCGAAGTCGCGACCAGCCACATCGAGCATGTGTTCGGGGATTGTGCGATCAAGGAGTGGTTCGAATCACCGGGTGCGCCGGGTGGAGCGTACAGCGGGACGAGCTATAGCAGCTGGGACCGCAAAGACAAGAAGTGGCACCAGATGTATATCGACAATGGCGGATCGGTGGGTCTGTACGTCGGCGGGCCGAATGGGCAGGACATGGATTTCGTCGCGCCGGGGCGCGCGGGGTCGCTGAACCGCATGGTGTATCGGCCACAGGCGGATGGGTCGGTGCGGCAGATTGGGACGAACTCGACGGACGGAGGGAAGACGTGGTCGCCGCAGTACGACTATGTGTATCGGCGGAAGTAGGTGGGTTGTGGGTTGTGGGTTCTGGGTTGCCAGTTGCCGGTTTTCAGGCTTGTAGCGTTTTCATGTCGAGGACGAAGCGGTACTTTACATCGTTCTTGAGGACGCGCTCGTAGGCTTCATTGACCTTGTCGAAGCCGACAAGTTCGATGTCGCAGACGAGGTTGTGCTCGGCGCAGTAGTCGAGCATTTCCTGGGTTTCCTTCATGCCGCCGATGGCCGAGCCGGCGAGGGAGCGGCGGTTGGCGAGGAGAGAGAACGGGGCGACACTGAGGGGCTGGTCGGGGAGGCCGACGAGGCAGAGCGTGCCGTCGAGGCGGAGCAGGTTGAGGTAAGCGTTCATGTCGTGGGGGGCGGAGACGCAGTCGAGGATGAAGTCGAAGCTGCCGCTGTGTTTTGCCATGGCGTCGGCGTCCTTCGAGATGACGACTTCGTCGGCACCGAGTCTTTTGGCGTCTTCGACTTTGCCTTCGGAGGTGGTGAACTGGACGACATGCGCTCCGAAAGAATGGGCAAATTTAAGCGCCATGTGGCCGAGGCCGCCGAGACCGACGATGCCGACCTTCTTGCCGGGACCGACCTTCCAGTGACGCAGCGGCGAGTAGGTGGTGATGCCCGCGCAGAGCAGCGGCGCGGTGGCGGCGAGGTCGATGCCGGGCTTCAGGGTGTGGACGAAGTGCTGGGGTGTGACGATGTTGTTGGCGTAGCCGCCGTAGGTGCGCTCGCCGTTGCGCTGGATGGCGTTGTAGGTGTCGACCGCGCCGCCGTCCGAGCAATAGACTTCGAGGTCCGCCTTGCAGTTTTCGCAGTGCATACAGCTTTCGACGATGACGCCGACGGCCGCCGCGTCGCCGACTTTGAAGCGCGTGACGGCGCTGCCGACGGCGGTGACGTGGCCGATGATTTCATGGCCGGGGACCATGGGGAAGAGACCGCGGCCCCACTCGGCGCGGGCCTGGTGGATGTCGGAGTGGCAGATGCCGCAGTAGTCGATGGCGAGGACGACGTCGTTGGGGTTGGGCTCGCGGCGATCGAAGTGGAAGGGCGCGAGGGGCGAGGTTTTGGATTGGGCGGCGTAGCCAAACGATTTCATCGGATGTTCTCCTGCAACTAGGATACGTTCAAAAAATCTGCGTAGTGCTCTCGGCCTGTCGGCACTCGACGCGCGGGCAACTATCGCTGACGGCTGTTATGGACCAAGGTTGAAATTGATCTCTATAACGGTATCTATCTCGGTCGGCTGGCCATTGAGGAGAGCCGATTGATATTTCCAGGTACGAACAGCGTTTATGGCAGCTTCAGACAATGCTGTATCCGGGCTTGCAATGACGATGGGCGATGCGACGTTACCTTCTTTCGAGATAGTCGCGTGGATGACGATGGTCCCCTTCGTGTGGTTCATTCGCGCCGAAAGAGGATATTCCGGAGGCCCTCCTCCAAGCTTCTTGGCGGGCTGCACACCGCTGTGCGGCTTGCTGTCCGGCGTGGGAACCGATTCAGACAGAGACTTGATGTGTTCGTCGTCGGCCGGGATGGACTTCAGGGTTACGATTTTTCCGGTGATCGCCTTGTTCTCGCCATAGCTTGTGGTGATATCGAGGGCGGCGTAGGTATCGCGGAACTTGCCCATTTTATTGCGCACGATGAAAGCACCAGTATCGAAGTACGCGCGCAATTGATCGTTGGCGGGGTCAACGCAGTAGCTGGTGGGACTGGAAGTGGGGATCGCAAGATCGACCGATAGGCAACGCAGAGTGGTGCTTCCGAACTTTCTGTCCGCTTCGACTATTTTCGAAGCAGGAGAAATTTTGGCACTCTGCATTGGGTGCAGGATCTGTTCGATCAATGCGTGGATTAAATAGGACTCGCGAGTTTGTGGCTGATCGTGCTCGCCGGGGGCGAATGTCTCATTCCACGATGGGCTGGCGATGACTTCATACCTTCGGTGTTGCGACCACCATACTTCTGCAGTACCCGTCTCTCCAGGCTTTCCCTTTATATCGTATATCTGGAATTCGATCTTGAGGTAGAAGGGGACCTGATCGTTGGCCGTGAGTGTGTTGAGCTCGACAATACGGTTCCAG
>DASRLB010000487.1:0-2670 GCA_035648695.1 Acidobacteriaceae bacterium
GCTGTTGCGAGGGGGTATCGGCGATGGAGGCGACGGCGGCGGCGAAGTCTTCGGCGTTGAAGGTGTCGCTGTCGGAGTCGGCCAGGAGATAGGCGAGGGTGCGGTCCAGCTGGGTGATGTTTCCGGGCCAGGGGAAGGTGATGAGCGCGGTGTGGAAGCCGGCGGCGAGGACGGGAATGTGGAGTCCGAGGCGCTCGGCGATGCGTTGGACGAGATGGGTCGCGAGCAGCGGAATGTCTTCGGGGCGCTCGCGCAATGGAGGCAGAGCGATCCGGACCGCGCCGAGCAGTTCGGCCAGCTCGGCGGAGAAACGGCCGGCGCTGACGCAGGCGCGAAGCTCCGTGCCTGAAGCGGCGACGATGCGCAGCGGCGTGCGCCCTCGGATGCGCAGTTTGCGGATCAGGCCGCGCTGCGCGGCGGGCGTGAGCTTGTCGATGTCGGGGAGGAAGATGAGGCCTTCGAGGATCATATGTGACGCCGAGGCGGAGAGAAGTTCATCGGCATCGGCGGCTTCGAGGATGATGAAGGGCAGATTGCTGACGGGCGATAGCGCGTGCATGGAGCGGGCAGCGGCTTCGGCGCCGCACCCGGGCTCGCCGGTGACGATGGCGGCGCGGAAGTGTGGGGCGACCCGGCGGATCTGCGACCAGACTCGGGCGATTGCGGTGCTCGGTCCCAGAAGGGCCTCGTCGCCGATGAAGGCGGCGTTCGTGGAGCATGGAGGAGGGAAGCGGAGGATGCGGTTCGTATCGGCTGTCATCAACAGCTTCATCGGCGAATTGGATGTGAAGTTGAGGCGCGGGCAAAACAAAGAGCGGACAACCGGGTGGTTGTCCGCTCTTTTAAGTGGTGGATTGGAAACGTCTTATGCGGAGGACTTTTACGCAGGGGCTTTGGCGCAATAGGCTTCAAAGGCGCGAGTCAGTTCCTGTGCGATGGCGGGGGCGGTGGAGGTTTCGATGGCCGAGCGCTGCATGAGGTAGACGAGTTGGCCGTCGCGGAAAAGCGCGATGGCGGGCGATGTCGGCGGATTGCCCTGGAAGTAGCTGCGGGCGCGGTCGGTGGCTTCGCGGTCCTGGCCGGCGAAAACGGTGACGGCGTGGTCGGGCCGGGTGGTGTGCTGGAGCGCGAGACGGACGCCCGGGCGCATCTTGCCGGCGGCGCAACCGCAGATGGAGTTCACGACGACCATCGTGGTCCCGGGCTGGGTGACGGCGGCGTCGACTTCGGCGGTGGTGCGGGCTTCCGCAATGCCGGCGCGGGTGAGCTCTTCGCGCATCGGAATGACCATCATCTCTGGGTACATGCTTGTTGCCTCCTGGTGTTGCCTTCTCTTCGATTGTACGGAAGAGCAGGGGATAGTGGGTAGAGGATAGAGGATATTGAGGGGACCCCTCCCCCCTATTTCCTGTAAAGTGTCTTAACGAAAGGACTTAGGCTCGTACCTCTGGGTTGCTGATTTGTAAAGTGCCTTAAACAAAGGACTTAATTTGCAAAGTTCCATTCAAAAGGACTTAGCGGCTGGTTGGCGGTTTTGGGTCGATTTTCAGCTACGAGCTTCCAGCTGCCAGTTTCCAGTTTCCAGTTGCCAGGTTCGGGTTGTGAAGGAGCGCCTTTCTGTTCCGGTGCGAGGGGTTGAGGAGCGAGGGTTCTGGACACCTTAGAGCGATTGAGCGTAGAGGTTCCGGACGCGGTTGGCGCCTGGAAGGGTTCCTGTTCAGTTTTGAGTTGTGAGTTTTGAGTGCTGATTTAATTGTAGCTAGTCGAGAGATAAATCACGCACGGTTTTGAAAAATAGTTTTGCCAGTGTTCATGCGGGGTTGGGGAGTTTTGCACAGGGCAGAGGGCTTGACAACTTTTTGAGGTAGGCTCGAAACGTGGAGATTCTGGAGCAGGTCGCGTTAGCGGGGTATACGACCTTCGGGGTTGGGGGCGCCGCGCGATATTTTGCCGAGGCGGCGTGTGAAGGCGACGTGGCCGACGCGGTGCGCTGGGCGGATGAGCGCGGGCTGCCGCTGTTCTTGCTGGGAGGTGGAAGCAATCTGCTGGTTCCGGATGAGGGTTTCGACGGGTTGGTGCTGCATATGGGGATTGAGGGCGTTGAGGGTGATGAAGCTGGCGGTTTCGACGTGGGGGCCGGTGAATCGTGGGATGGGATCGTTGCGCGGACGGTTGCGCGTGGGTTTGCGGGGGTGGAGTGCCTGGCGGGGATTCCGGGGAGCGTGGGTGGGACCCCGGTGCAGAACGTTGGGGCGTATGGGCAGGAGGTTTCGGAGACGATCGTTTCGGTGCGGGCTTTGGATTGCACGACCGGATCGTTTGTCGATCTGTCGAATGCGGAGTGTGGGTTTCGGTATCGGGAGAGTGTTTTCAATACGTCCGAGCGGGGCCGTTACATTGTGACGCGGGTGCGGTTTCAGTTGCGGCCGGGTGGGGAGCCCACGTTGAAGTATGCGGATTTGAGGGCGCGGTTTGGGGAGAGCCACGGCAAAGACTTTGACGCAAAGGGCGCTAAGGGAGCCAAGTTTCGCGAAGGAGGGCCGACGCTGGTGGAGGTTGCGGAGGCGGTGAGGAAGATTCGGCTGGGGAAGGGGATGTTGATTGTGCCGGGAGATGCGGATTCGCGGAGTGCGGGATCGTTCTTCAAGAACCCGATTGTGACAGTGGAAG
>DASRLB010000488.1:0-2974 GCA_035648695.1 Acidobacteriaceae bacterium
GGCGCCGGCGTGTGCGCTGGCGGCATTTCTTCTGGAGCGGACGCAGCCTGAAGCGGTACTGGGAATTTTTCCGTCGGACCATGTGGTGGGCAATGCGCGACGGTTTCACACAGTGATCGAAGCTGGTGTGAAACTCGCGGCCAGCGGCGACCGGATCGTGGTGCTGGGGGTCCCGCCGACGCGGCCGGAGACGGGATATGGGTATATCGAGCGGGGACATCAGGTCGATCCGGCGGAGGTCCCGAGCGGTGGCATGGCGGCGTGGAGCGTCAAGCGATTTATAGAGAAGCCGGACCGCAACCGCGCGGAAAGATTTTTCGCTTCGACGGCGTATGCGTGGAACAGCGGGATTTTTCTGTGGAGTGCGAAGACGCTGGCGAATGCGATTCGGCAGTATTGTCCCGACATGGTTGCGCCGCTGGAGAAAATTGCGGCGGCGTTTGGAACGCCGGAGTTTGCAGAGGTTTTCGCGGTGGAGTATGGCAAGTGTACGGACATCAGCGTGGACTTTGCGGTGTTGGAGCCGCGGTCGAAGAAGGGCGAAGCGGCGTCGGAAATTTATTGTCTGCCGGCGGATTTTGGATGGAACGACCTGGGGTCGTGGTCGGCGCTGCATGAGTACAAAGCGGACTGCCCGCCGCAGTTGCTGTGGCAGAAAAATGTGATGGACTCGGCCGATCCGGGAAGCATCACGATGGATGCGGGCGGGAACTATGTGTATGCGCCGGGCAAGGTGGTGTCGCTGATCGGGGTGCATAACCTGATCGTCGTGGAGACCGACGATGCGCTGCTGGTGACGACGCGGGACCGGGCGCAGGAAGTTGGGAAGATTGTCGCGGCGCTGCGTAAGGCCGGGCGTGAGGATGTGATTTGAGTTTGCGGCGATGCGAAGAGAGCGTCGTGGTTGAACGGTCCCAGCAGTTGAGGTGAGTGGAAGTGTGGCAGGTCCTTCGGCTGCGTAGCTCGCAAAGTGCGCGAGCTACTTCGCTCAGGACGACAGATTTGTTTGAGTGTTTGAGTAGAGGATGAGATGGCTGAAACGGTTGTGAAGTTTGGGACGGATGGCTGGCGCGGGATTATTGCCGACGATTTTACGTATGAGAATGTGCGCGTGGCGGCGCGGGCGATTGCGCATTATGTGATCGAGCAGGAAGATGCGAAGGCCGGCGTGTGCATCGGCTATGACACGCGGTTCGGGTCGCGGTCGTTTGCGGGAGTGGTGGCGAAGGTGTTGTCGGCTGCCGGGATTCCGGTGTTTCTGGCGAACAAATTCACGCCGACGCCGGAGCTTTCGTTTGCGGTACGGGAGCGCAAGGCCGCAGGGGGCGTGATGATTACGTCGAGCCACAATCCTGCTGAGTGGAACGGCGTGAAGTATAAAGCGAGTTATGGCGGCGCCGGGAATCCGAAAATCATCACGGCGATCGAGAGCTACCTGCTGAAGCCGCTGGCGGCTGCGAAGAATCCTGGTGTGATTGAAGAGGTCGATTTTGCCCCGACGTATGTGGCGGCGCTGGAGGCGTTCATCGATTTGAAGGCGATCAAGGAAAGTGGCTATCGCTTCCTGATCGACACGATGTACGGTGCGGGGCACGGGTATATTGCCGGGATTTTCGGGCGCGCGGGGATTCCGTTTGTGGAGTTTCGCGCGGAGATGAATCCGGCGTTTCCGGGAATCAATCCAGAACCGATTTTGCCGCATATTGCGGCGACCCAGGCGGCGGTAGTGGACGCGGAATGCAATGCGGGGCTGATTACGGATGGCGATGCGGACCGTATCGGCGCGGTCGACGAGCATGGGAATGTCGTCGATGCACACAAAATTTATGCGGTGCTGCTGCAATGGCTGCTGGAGCGCAAAGGATGGCCCGGCGGCGTGACGCGGGCTTTCAATACGACGAAAATGCTCGACCGGATTGCGGCCAAGCATGGGCGCACGCTGCATGAGCATGGGATCGGGTTCAAGTACGTGGTCGACTTCATGCTGTCGGAGGAAGTTCTGATTGGCGGCGAGGAGTCGGGCGGGATCGGTATCAGCAAACATCTGCCGGAGCGCGACGGGCTGCTGAATAGCCTGCTGCTGGCGAACGTGATGGCGGATGAGAAGAAGACGCTGGGCGAGCTGGTTGCGGCGTTGCAGGCGGAGTATGGCGAGCATCAGTATGGGCGCGTCGATATGCGGATTACTGAGGAGTTGAAACAGTCGGCGATACGGCGCGCGAAGTCCGGCGTGAAGGATATTGCCGGGATGAAGGTTCTGCGCGAAGAGACGCTGGATGGGATCAAGTTCTTTCTGGAGAATCCCGCGTGCGCGGGCTTGCCTAATGCGGCCGAGACGTGGCTGCTGCTGCGCGCTAGCGGAACCGAGCCGCTGCTGCGCGTGTATTGCGAGAGTTGCTCGCAGGATAGCGTGCAGACCGTGCTACAGGCGGCGCAGGCTTTCGTGCTGCGAGGAGATGCCGCCTGATGGCTGAAGTGAAAGTTTCGGCCGCGGGAATTTTGTTCGATATGGATGGCGTGCTGGTCAGCTCGATTGGCAGCGTGGTGCGCTGCTGGCGGCGCTGGGCCGCGCATTACGGTGTGCCTAATGCGGACAAGATTGACGTTGTCCACGGGGTACGCGCGTTCGAGTTGATGGATCTGATCAAGCCGGGAGTGGACAAAGTTGAGGGGCTGAAGCTGATCGAGGACATGGAGCTTCAGGACCTTGCCGATCTGCAGGTGCTCGCTGGGGCTAAGGCGTTGCTGGAGAGCCTGCCTCCGGAGCGGTGGGCGATTGTGACGTCGGCGACGCGACGGTTGCTGCTCGGGCGGTTGAATGCGGCGGAGCTGCCGGTGCCTTCGCGGATTATTGCGGGCGATGAGGTGGTGAACGGCAAGCCGCATCCGGAGCCGTACATGCGCGGGGCGGCGTTGATCGATGCTGCGCCTGCGGATTGTGTGGTTGTGGAAGACGCTCCGAGTGGGGTTGGGG
>DASRLB010000489.1:0-3050 GCA_035648695.1 Acidobacteriaceae bacterium
ATGCACACCAAGGCCGTCTACCACGCCGCCAAGGCCTTTTCCCGCTTCGGTCTGCCGGTCCTCCGCTTCAACTTCCGCTCGGCTGGCCGCAGCGAAGGCACGCACGACGAAGGCCGTGGCGAAGTCGACGACGTCCGCGCCGCACTCGACTGGCTCGACCGCACCTACGCCCTCCCCATCTTGTTTGCTGGATTCTCGTTCGGTTCAAACGTCGGCCTCCGCGCCTGCTGCGGAGACGCCCGCGTCCAGGGCCTCGTCGGCCTCGGCCTCCCCGTTCACGCCCACAACCGCGACGACAACTACAACTTCCTCCCCAACTGCCGCGCCCCCAAGCTCTTCGTCTCCGGAGACCACGACAACTTCAGCCCCCGCGGCATCCTCGAGTCCGTCCTCGCCTCGGCCCCCGACCCCAAGCGCATCGTCTGGATCGAAGGCGCCGACCACTTCTTCGCCGGCATCCCCTCATCGCCGACCTCCAAACTTGAAGTCATGCAAGCCGCCATCCGCACCTGGCTCGCCGACACCTACGGCCTCTAAGCGTCTCCTCTACGCTCAAATCCTCTAAGCTCTGGGCTCTCCAAAACCCGGAAGCAGAGCCGCACTTCCTCGAACCTCACACCGTTTCCCTCGCACCTCAACAGAAACCCCGCCCATCCAGCCACCCGCAAATCGCCCGCGCACACTCCTCCGGAGCCTCTTCCGCCAACAGATGTCCCATCCCTGGCAGCGTCACGCGCTCACAATCCGCAAGATGCTCTTCCAGCTTCGCTGCGCTTGCGATCGGGACCACCGGATCCGCATCTCCCCAGATCAAAAGCGTAGGCACCTTAATCGCCTGTTCCGCCAAAGCCTCCTGTAGCTCGTCCATATCGGTATCCCACGTCGCCAGCATCTGTAAGACCCGCCGCAGCGTATCGCGGTCCCGCAGCACTCGGAGATACGGCCGCAAATGGCGCATCAGAATGCGACTCTTGGGCCCTGCGGCCTCGTTGTACGCCCGCAGAATCATCCAGTTCGGGGCCAGCGGAATACTCAGCGCCAGCATCCGCCCCGGTTGCCGCAGATAAAAATTCACTACGTGACTTCGGTACCCGCCAAACGGGTGTGCCGGACACAGCAACACCAACCCCCGCAGCAAACTCCGCTCCATCGCCGCCAGCCGCAACGCCAACACCCCACCATGCGAGTGTCCGATGACAAACGGTCGGCCCAGTTCCAAGTTATCCACAAATCCGTGGACCAACCCGGCCAGATTCGCCTGATGCACATCCAGCTTTTTTGCCCGATCCACCGGCTCAGCCGACAACAAATCGATCGCAACAATCCGCCGCCCCATCGGCAGCCCCGCAATCAGCTCCACCAGCGTCTCCGCCGTCGCCAGCAGCCCATGCAGCAGCAGGATCGGCGCCCCATGGCCGCCCTCCCGCTCCAGATAGTTCAGCCGAACGCCGCCGACCACCACCTGCCGCTGTGTCAACTCACCCACTCGCCCTGAAGCAAATCTCCTGTGGGTGTATAGCGAGACTTCTGCACTCATGTCCGTTTTTCCCCAGAAAAACGGTACTGAACCATTTTCCCGCCTCGCAGTAACAGGAGATTTGCTTTAAACCGCCGCCGCCGCGAGTTGCTCCGCGTGCTCCTCAGCCCCCGGCACCTTCAGCAGCCGCCGCAACAGCTCCATCGCACTATCCACATGCTCGCGCTGCAACAGGAACGATGGCAAAAACCGCATCACATTCCCCTGCACCGAATTCAGCATGAAACCCTCTTCCAGTGCCTGCTCCGCCAGCGGACGCATCGGCACATTCAACTCCAACCCCAGCAGCAACCCCAGCCCACGCGCCTCAACCGCCAGCGGTGATTCCCGCGCCAACTCCTTCAGCCCTTCAAACAGATAAGCTCCCACCTCGCTCACCTGCTGCAGCAGACCTTCATCCTCGACGATCGACAAAAACTCCAGCCCCAGCCGGCAAGCCATCGGACTCCCACCCAGCGTGCTGCCATGTTTCGCCACGCCAAACGAGTCGAATAGCTCTTCATTCACCAGCAGCGCACTCAGCGGAATCCCTCCACCCAGCGGCTTGCCCAGGATCAGCACATCCGGCTTCACTCCCGTCCGCTCAAACGCGAACCACGCGCCGGTGCGCCCCAGACCACTCTGAATCTCATCGAAAATCAGCAGCGCATCGTGCTCCGTCGCCAGCTTCCGCGCCTCCGCCAGAAACTCATTGTCCAGAACATGCACGCCACCCTCACCCAGCAGCGGCTCCATCAGCACCGCGGCGGTCGCGTCCGTCACGGCCTCACGCAACCCCACAATATCGTTGCGCTCGACAAAGCGCACATGCGGC
Organism: Acidobacteriaceae bacterium; assembly: GCA_035648695.1. GTDB lineage: Bacteria > Acidobacteriota > Terriglobia > Terriglobales > Acidobacteriaceae > Granulicella. The sequence continues at coordinate 2,352 of DASRLB010000489.1, forward strand.
AACCCCGGCCCAAAGTCCAGCCGGTACTTGTCCTGCCCGGTCACCGACAGCGAGCCGTACGTCCGCCCATGGTACGACCCATACAGCGCCACAATCTCCAGCTTGGAATGCTTAAAGTTCTGCCGCGCATGGGTCCGCGCCAGCTTCAGCGCACCCTCCACGGCCTCCGACCCGCCGGTCGAGTAAAACACGCCCTTCATCCCCGAAAGATCGCACAACCGCTCCGCCAGTTCCCCGGGATACCGGCTCGCATACTGCGGCGACAGATGCACCATCCGTCCCGCCTGGTCGGCCATCGCCGCCACCATCCGCGGATGCGCATGACCCAATGCATTCACACCCAGCCCGGCCATCAGGTCCAGATAGCGGTTGCCGGAAGTGTCCCACAGATAGACCCCCTTTCCATGGTCCATCACTACCGGATAGCGGGCATAAACCGGCAGCAGATGCGCCGAGTCTCGATCGAGAATTGTTTGGGCGTGGTCGTTCTGATGAAAAAAAGACATGTCCATTCCAGTTCACAGTGTTTGCGCCCCGTGGTCAAGCTCCACTCTTGTCCAACAGCAGTTCTAAATAGCAGAAGGAACTCAATTCGCTATTTTCTCCGGCGTTGCCTTGTGCTTTGTTGAGGCATGGAGATATTTGAGTCGCTTTTGCATGGGCTGGTCTCGGTTTGCGCGGGATTTCGAGATTCTCGGC
>DASRLB010000490.1:0-20640 GCA_035648695.1 Acidobacteriaceae bacterium
GCCTGGATTGGTTGATTCCGTTGTCGCAATCTCACTTGCGATGGATCCTGACGTCCTGGATGGATCATTACAACCAAGGACGCCCACACATGGCGCTGGGTCCGGGCGTCCCCGATCCTCCATCAGAGGTCGCGAACCCTCGCCTCAGCTATCCCGGCATGGAATCGGCGGACGCTTGCTGCCGCGAAGCAAATCGATACTCGGCGGCTTGCATCATGAGTATTCGCTGGCGACCGCACTCTGCTGATTGGGTTTTTGCGGATCACAGTAGCATCGAGGCTGACCTCTGCGCCACCGAGAAAAGAGTCGAACACTAATTTCGGCTGCACGGATTCATGCAGAAAATGAGCCGCAAAAGAGCGTGATCCCAATGCGCAGGGCATCGCAGCTGATTCGACACGGCATTCATAATTGGGGGCAGATCATTCGCGCACGAGGATCGCCGCCATGTCCTGGCTGCCGCCGATGCACATCCTCTCAAGCCCATAGTTGCCCTTGCGGCGTCTGAGCTCGGGTTGCAACCCCCAACGGCCCACTCCTTAAGAAATCCCATCGACGTGAGATTCAATGCGTTGAGCTTGTCTTCCGCGACAACCAAGCATGCAGCGGCCGCCTCATTCTTCCGACTCGCGTTGCCCGCCCTTACGGCTCCATTCTTAAGGACGGATTTGAGTTTCGCAAGCAATTCCACGCTGGAGTCCGGGCGCATGCCTTCGTCGTGTGCAAATATGTGAGGCGATCCTTTTTTTTGCGGGCACCGGCGTCCGCCAGCGCGCGAACACGACCGGCTTACGTTATCAATTCACGCCGCGTACCAACTACGCTCACAGAGAGTTGGCTCGGCAAAATGAGAGTGGCGTTTTTAGTCGTGGTTCCCCGACCTGGGCTCGAACCAGGGAACTGCGGATTAACGGCCCGAAAGTCGCCTGTTTTATCCGTGGCTCCACAGTCCCTCCGATTCGATGAACTCTTGTATTCGAGACTTCGCATCAGTACTGCTATAAGCATTTACGCCGTCGCTCTAGCAAGAATCTAATGTTCAGTACTCGTTGCTCAATCAAGGTTGCCGCTGCATTCCCCGGAGATGCATCGTTACTGGGCGACTAGCCCGGATGATTGGTTTGCGATGCATCCAACTTCCCACTTCTAGAAGAACGTAAGCTGCTCCCAGTAGTCGCACCTTACCCGAATGGTTATTGCGCGGTGATGTGGGCAGCCTTGATTACTCGATCCCATTTGGCGGACTCGCTCCTGATGGTCTCAGCCATTTGCGCCGGAGTGCTGCCAACTTTCTCGTATCCCTCCGCCGTCAACTTTGTTCTGACTTCCGGCGCGTCTAGCGCGCCCACGAATGCCTTGTTGAGCTTTTCTATGATCGCAGGAGGCGTACCGCGCGGCGCTAAGGCACCGATCCATATGGAAACGTCAAAGCCTTGAATGCCTTGTTCGATCATGGTCGGCACATCAGGAGCAGACGGTGCACGCTTAAGACTAGTCACAGCAAGCGCACGTAGCTTTCCAGCTTGCACTTGAGACATTGCGGAGGGTAGTGTCGCAAATAGCATTGTCACTTGGCCACCGAGTACGGCTATCACGGCAGGGCCACCCCCGCGATAAGGGACATGCGTGAGGTCGATGCCCGCAGACGACTTGAACAGCTCGCCCGCAAGGTGGTTGGACGTTCCGGTGCCGCCCGATGCGAACGTAAGTGTGCCAGGGCTCTTCTTTGCGGCCGCAACTAAATCTTGGACGCTCTTATAGGGACCGCTCGGATTGACGACGAGTACGTTAGGTAGTGACGCCAATACACTAACGGGGGCAAAGTCCGTGGCCGGATCGTAGGGAAGCGACGCGTACAGACTCTTGTTCGCTACCATCACTCCGCTGGTAGTGACCATCAAAGTGTAGCCATCGGGCGTTGCCTTAGCGACGAGCTCTGCGCCAATATTTCCACCAGCGCCACCTCGATTGTCCACAATCACCGGCACGCCGAGGATGAGGCTCATCTGCTGGGCGATCGGACGAATGAGAATATCCGTCGAGCCACCCGGTGCAAATGGTACAACGATTCGGATGGACCGGGACGGATATGCATCCTCCGCGGCCCTTGCCGAGGTGACCCCGACAAGCAGTAGAACGGCACAGATAATTACAAGGGAGCGGCGCATCGTTTTTCCTCGTTTGATCTCAGGCGTACTTTGACTTGATGTCAGTAAAGGCCGCATCCAGCTTGTTCCGTGCGAAATGGATGTGGTCGGAGCGTTGAATGAGCTGGACGCGGTCAGCATCCATGCGTGTGCGAGCAGCTGCGATGTGTTCGCGCACACGCACCGGCGCCACGCCACCTCGGTAGTGGCGTTCGCGTACGGCATTCATAGCATCGAATGTCCGGTGCAAGGCTTCTTCGGTGATCCCCAGGCGGCGCCCGGTGTATTGCTCGACGGCTTGCTCGAACATTTCCACAGTCACCTCGATCGGCGGAATACGGTCGTCAGCAACCTTTTGCATCAACAGCGCCAAGATCTGGTGGCCGGTGCGATACGACATGCCGTGTTCTTTGACCAGATAACCAATGAGCGAACTGGCTTGGGACCAATGATCGTTGGCACCCCTCGCCATGCGATCCTTATCCACTTGCATGCCGGACAACGCGTCGACCATGGACTCGATTGCGCGTTTCGACTCGTCCGCACATTTCCAGAATTCAGCTGGCAGCATCGTGGCCATTTCTAGTTGGTCCGAAGCCGACTTCATGATCGCCAGTGCCCCCATTAGGCGGCCCGTGATGAGACCACTGGTCCCATGTACGAATTCTAGTACGTACGGAATGCGCATCTGCGGCGAAATACTGGAAGTAATACTCAGCCGATCGGGCAGACGGATAAAGCCGAATTCCACCGAATGCCATATGAGAAAATCCATCGCAACCCGGCCCAGCGTGTTGTGCATGAGCGCTAGCGCCATATACGTCTCTACCATGTAATCGAAATTGCGAATAGCGTCTCGTGCATTCCACGGTGCATGCCTAAACCCGAGTAATTCGTCGAGGCGTTCCAGATCAATCGGGAATTCGATACCATAGGCAGCGCCTGTGCCTACGCTACTTACGTCCGCATTTTCGAACGCGTTAGTCAAGCGAACGAAGTCACGTTCCAGTGGCTCGACGAAGGACAAGAGATAGAAGCCGAACGTTGTAGGCTCGATGTGCTGGACGTAGCTATATCCCGGCATGAGCGATTCGATATGTTGCTCGCCCATGTCGATCAGCTTCTCGCGCAGTGACAGGGTGGAACTCATGATAGACAGCAGTAAGTCGCGAAAGGCGATTCGTGAAGCGACTACGCGCAGGCTTGGACTGGACCGACCTAGATGTAGCCATCCCGACGTCTGTTCATCGCAGTACTTGCGCATGAACTCTTCACCACCGTGCACAACATTCCACATTCCGGTACGCGCTTTCACGACGCCTTCTGCTTCCATCAGACTTATGGCATTTGCGAGAGCTCTTATCACCTCTGGCGGGGCGAGCCTTTGTTCGCCGAGCACCACTACCTGCGCTTTGTCCCACTGGTGTAGTGCCTCCAAGAAGAGCGGTTCACGCAGCGTATCGGCGTAGTAATGCTTGAGCAGGTCGCTTGGCTCCTCCCCAAAACGACCCTTCCAAAAGAAACTCATGTCATATCTCGTCCGCGCGCATGAGGGCGTGGGCTATAAGACGCACTTCATTCTACGACCTTAACGTTCGCCGCCTTGACGACCTTGGTCCACTTGTCGATATCGGATTTGAGTGCGCGGCCCAACGCCTCTGGTGGACCCGCGAAAGGCTCCAGCCCCTCGTTGGCCAGCACCACCTTGACATCGGGCATCTGCACGATGTCGACGAGCGCCTTGTTAAGTTTGCTCACGATAGCTGCCGGCACGCCCCGCGGGCCCCACACCCCGTACCAGAGTGTCGCTTCGTAGCCTGGTAAAGTCTCCGCAACAGTCGGCACACTGGGCATTGCCGCAGAGCGCGCAGTCGTAGTGACTGCGACCGCGGTGAGCTTGCCTGCCTTCACATAAGGGATCAGAGTTGGCATGCTGCCCAGCATCAGTTGCGTTTGGCCAGCCAACAAACCTAATAGCGCCGGTCCAGTGCCCTTATAGGGCACATGCGTCATTTTGGTTCCTGCCATCATGTCGAAAAGCTCCGAACCAAGATGACTCAGCCCACCCGTGCCACTGGAACCGTAGTTGAGCTTGCCAGGGTTGGCTTTCGCGTACGCAATGAGTTCGGCTGTTGTCTTGATGTTAAGCGCAGGATTTACAACGACAAGGTAGCCTGTTATCCCTACAAGACTGATGGGAGTTATGTCGCCAACGGGATCATAGGGAAGGTTGTACAAGGCCGCGTTGGTCGCATAGCTGGCTGCACCAAAGATCAATGTGTAACCATCCGGCTTAGCGCGGACAATGTCCTGGGCGCCGATGGTTCCTCCGCCTCCAGCGCGATTATCGACAATGATCGGCTGTACCAACGCTTCGGACAGCTTTTTTGCGATTATTCTCGCCACCGTGTCTGTGCCGCCACCGGGGGCAAAGGGCACAATCAGACGGATCGGCTTGTCGGGGTAGTCCGCGGCCCAAGCTGTTGCGCCAACGCTCATCGTATTCAGCGCCAGTGCGGCGCATGCAAGCAGTAATGCTCTCATAGTGTGTCCTCCCAGTGTGCCATCGCACTATCGTGCGACGTAGCTCGGCTCAAAAAAACATTCCGTTCAACGGATCACGCACAAGTTCCATGGGAACGACTCACTGTGCTCGCGTCGACACGAACAGTTGCATGAATTCGCGGATGTCATTGACTGTGTCGAATGCCCAAACGGCGGCAATGGCGCTATCGATGGCGGCCGGAGTCATCCACTCCTGAGCCATCAATCGGAACTTTTCCTCAAGCCTGGCACGCGACATGGGGTTGCGAGGGTGGCCGCGCGGATAGTCAATGCGCTTGGTCAACACTCTGCCATCGCGCATATGGATCGTGGTGATGCCCGGGAACGTTGATGGATACAGGCCTTCCAGGGCGCTGTCGACCGTGAGATCTACGCGAGACATCAGGTCACGAACGTCAGCAGAGCGTATGCGCTCGTCCGTGAACTGTTCCGGTCCTACGTTGCCATCCAGAAGCGCGACCGCAACGCAGTAGTTGAAGCTGTGATCGGCTGTCTCCCTCGTTGTTGGTGTCAACTTGAGCTTGTCCCAAGATGGCTTCTTGAAGGCGTATTCATAAAGGCCTACCACTACCTTGTCGATCTGCAGAGGGTCGAAACGATGTTCCCGACGCAACTCGAGCGCCGCATCGACTGGCCCGAGCGTCATGGTTTCGATGGCGTAGTTCTTGACCGTGCTTTTTAGGATCTTGTAGTCGCTTAGCGGTGCCGTGAGTGCTTCGACATCCACTTCTGAGGCAATTATGTTGATATAACCATAGTCACCTTCGAAAATGCGCAATGGGCCGGTCATCCCTTCTCGAGCCATTAGGGCAGCTAGCACCCCATCACCCGCAGCCTTTGCTTCGGCAATTGCTTTGGTCATAGGAATCACGCCGCGCCGGATTTCGGATAATGCATTGGACTGGCTCCCTGCAATAGCCAACGCGTGCGCCGTCTGCTCTGTGGACAGACCAAGCAGCTTGGCGCTCAAGGCTGCCGCCGCGTAGGGAACGTTTGTCGCATGATCCCAGCCACGGTTCCAAAGGTTGGGCTTACCCGCGCATTCGGAAAGGCGAATCTGAACTTCGTATGCAAGCGCCAGCGCTGCGATGAACTCGCGGCCACTGAGGCCCTGTCGTTCGGCAAGTGCGAGGCCAGGCGCTACATTACCGCTTGGGTGCGATGGATCCCTGGCGAAGTAGGTATCGTTGTAATCGAGATAACGAATTGCCGTTCCGTTTACCCATGTCGTACCGAGCGCAGACGATCGCTCGCCTGAGACCAGCAGCGTTGCCTCGCCGTTGCCACCCATGGTTCGAACCACGCTCCTGATAATTTTCGCGGGCTTCGATGTAAACCCCCCCAGCGCGCAGCCCAAGGAATCTAGCAAAAGAATCTTGGCCTTGTCCACCACGTCAGTCGGCATGGCATCGAAGTTGAATTCTTGCGCTAGCGCAGCAAGCCTTTCGACGACATATGCCATTGCGTTGATTCCTATGTGAGTATCCGCAGCGTTGCTGAAAGTCTAGAACCATTCTAAAATCACCGCAATGGTTCTGTTACACAGAACGTTTCTTTTCTCTAAAAATGGCCACTTCGACCAGCCGCATACAGCCTAATGACCGACAGCCCGGCGCGGCCGCCGTGAACCGCGCACTGTCGCTTTTGGGAGCATTCACGCGTCAGGAGCCTGCGCTCACCCTTGCGCAGCTGGCACGACGCACTGGTCTCTACAAGAGCACTGTTCTGCGTCTGGCTGAGTCTTTGCAGGCGTTCGGATACTTGACGCGAAACGATGGTGGTGTGTTCCGAATCGGGGCGGCGCCTCTTCGCCTTGCCGGTCTCTATCGGATCGATATGCATCCGGCAGAAATGGTTATGCCGATATTGAGGCACTTGGCCGAAGCTACACAAGAGAGCGCTGCGCTATATGTACGCGCCGGGTCCCAGCGGCTGTGCGCCTACCGGGTGACGTCCCCGCGTGCAGTGAGCGACAATGTGCAGCAGGGAGAACTGTTACCGGTCAATCAAGGCGCTGGTGGACGCGTGCTGCTCGCATTCGGTCCCGATGCCGGCGGCGAGCACGTTGACGTTCGCAAGCGCATGCACAGCGTCACGCTCGGCGAGCGCGATCGCGAAACCGCTGCCGTCGCTTGCCCGGTCTTCGGCACCGACCAGCGCCTTGAAGGTGCGCTGTCTGTATCGGGACCTGTGCAACGTTTTACTCCGCCCTCCGTGCGTCGCATTACCACCCAGCTATTTTCCGCAGCACGCGAGCTGACCTCGGCATTGGGCGGAGATGCTGGCGTCTTTTCCAGTGCAAGTCGGCGTGGGAGCGTACGTTGAATACAGGTCTCCTCGATGGAATTCGGGTACTGGATTTAACAAATGTCCTAGCGGGCCCATTCTGCGGTTACCAATTGGCGTTGTTGGGCGCGGACGTCATAAAGATAGAGTCTCCGGACGGTGGCGACTTGGCGCGCCAGCTCGGCGCCGATGCCGCACTCAATGCAGAGCTGATGGGGGCGTCTTTTTTAGCGCAGAACGCTGATAAGCGCTCCGTGGTACTTGACCTGAAGTCCGCCGACGGCAAGAAAGCGTTCTTCGACTTGGTTGCAACAGCCGACGTCGTTCTCGAGAACTTCCGGCCCGGCGTAATGGACCGGCTCGGCTTAGGGCACGCCCAGCTCCGAGCCGCATACCCCTCATTGGTCTACTGCGCCATCTCGGGCTTTGGTCAAACCGGGCCACTGGCGCACGCACCGGCCTATGACCAAATTATCCAGGGATTGTCAGGTCTGATGAGCATTACCGGCACGAAGCAAACGGCGCCACTACGCGTTGGCTACCCGATATGCGACACAATCGGCGGGATCACTGCGGCCTTTGCCATTTGTGCAGCACTTGTGCGCCGGGGCGGAACGGGACAAGGAGCACTTCTTGACGTGTCCATGCTGGATTCCACGTTGGTGAGTATGGGGTGGATAGTTTCCAACCTCCTGATAGCGGGTCAGGCACCAATACCCATGGGCAATGAAAATGCAACGGCCAGCCCCTCTGGAACATTCGCAACGGCAGACGGCCTCATCAACATTGCGGCGAATAAGCAGCAACAGTTCGAGACGTTGTGCGATCTCCTAGACTCACCGCATTTGAAGACCGACTCCCGTTTTGCCGAACGCGAGGATCGCAAACGAAACCGTGAGGCGTTGCGCACCCTGCTCGAGGAACGCCTAATCACTCAGTCAGCGGCGACGTGGGAAGTTCGTTTGAACGCAGCTGGGATACCCGCGGGTCGCGTGATCGACATGGCTAGTGCTTTGCAGCAGGCTCAGGTCCAGCATCGCGAGCTTATTGCACGCGTCCCATTGGAGCTGAAAGAACGCGACACAATAGACGTGATGTGCAGCGGATTTCGAGTCGATGGAATTGCGACTGTTCCTCGCAGGCCGCCACCACGCCTAGGCGAGCACACAGACGAGATTCTTGAGGCAATGCGGGCGGAGGGTTGCCAGTGAAAAAACACACGACTAGTCCTGCGGCCCTGTTGACGCTCGCCACTGAATGGTGGACAACGTCCATCATTGACATAAGTCCGGGCGTAATCCGGCCGCGCGGTATTCCGATCCAAGACCTTATCGGGGCTATCACATTCCCGCAAATGATCTGGCTCATGCTTCGCGGGAGCCTCCCAGAGGTGGCGCAGGCGCGGTTGCTGGAGGCCGCGTTGGTATCGGCAGTCGATCATGGTCCTCAAGCTCCGTCTATTGCCATCTCCAGGATGGCAGTGACCTGCGGTCTGTCGTTGAATGGCGCAATGGCGTCTGCCATAAACGTGTTGGACGACGTGCACGGTGGCGCTGGGGAGCAGGCTCTGGAGCTCTATGCGCGGGTCCAGGCGGTGCTTGGCGAGGAGCCAGGCGACCTCGCCGCTGCGGTCGACACGGCTCTTGACGAACACATTGCCAGTGTTGGCAAGATGGTCCCAGGGTTTGGACATCGCTTCCACCCCGTAGACCCGCGCGTAGCACCGCTCCTCGCGCTCGTCGATGAGGCCACGAAGAACGGCATCGTCAGCGGAGTGTATGCACGGATTGGAAGGGCGACGGAAGCTGCCCTAAAGACCCGCAACGGCAGGCCGATACCAATGAACGTCGATGGGGTCACAGCGGTGGTATACGGCGAACTTGGATTTCCGCCACCGTTGGCGCGTGGACTATTCATCCTGTCGCGCTCAGTGGGCATACTCGCACACGCGTGGGAGCAGACAGAGCAAGGTGAGCGTATCAAGGGCCCGATGCCACCTCAGATTGCGTACCGCTATACCGGTCCGAACGCTCCGTAGCGGAAAAATCGCCAGAATTTTAGAGTGTACTAAGGACGTACGACAATATACTCCCGCACTTAACGTACTGAATTTCGCTCAAAGTGTCGAGGCGTAGTAGGAGCGGATACGTATCAATCGCGCCACTTGCGCGAGTGACTACCAGATTGAGACTCTGCCGTGGTAACGCATCAGGCACGCCGATGACGTCAACTGTCTCGCTTCCAACCAACCCAAGGTCTTCAACGCTTGTACCTGCGGCCAACTCGCACGGAAGCACTCCCATGCCAGCCAGGTTGCTACGATGGATTCGCTCGAAACTTTGGGCAATTACCGCACGCACACCCAACAGCCGTGTGCCTTTCGCGGCCCAATCGCGCGCGCTACCCATTCCGTAGTCCTGCCCTCCGAAGATTACGGTCGGAATGTCATCCGCGACATAGCGCATCGCGGCTTCGTAGATACTCATATCGTCGCCGTCTGGCCAATGGCGCGTAATTCCTCCCGCGCGTCCGTCCACCAAGCGGTTACGCAGGAGGCGATTTGCAAAGGTTCCGCGGGTCATCACTTCAGCATTCATCCGCCGCGCCCCATAATTGTTGAAGTTCGCAGGCGTTACACCCAGCTGTTGCAGATAGGCACCCGCTGGAGAATCTCTGGCAATGTTGCCGATTGGGCTGATATGGTCGGTGGTGATCGAGTCGCCGAGCAGCGCGAGAATCCGCGCGCCGCGCACGTCATGAAGGCTGCTCGCCTGGAGGGCCGGATCGATGAAATAGGGCGGCCTCCTGATGTAGGTGGATGTTGCATCCCAAGGATACTGCTCTGTGTCGGGCGCGGCGATCGCGTTCCATGCGTCGCTACCGCGATCCAGCTTCTCTTTATAGACAGAGTGGTATAGCGCGGGGTCGTTTGCGCATTTGCGTGAGACGCTTAGCTGAGCATCTGTGGGCCATAGGTCAGCCAGATAGACGTCGCGGCCGTCCCGATCCTGCGCAATTGGTCCGGTCCCCACATCGGCATTCATCGTGCCGGAGAGCGCGTAGGCCACGACAAGCGGTGGACTCATCAGGAAAGCGGCGTCAACCGCTGCGTGGATTCGACCCTCGAAGTTGCGGTTACCGGACAGCACGGCGCTCACAACCGATCCACTGGCGCGTATGCGCTCTTCGACCCCAGGTGCCAACGGACCAGAATTGCCCACGCAGGTCGTGCACCCGTAGCCGACTACGCCAAATCCAAGGGTGTCGAGTGCACTCTGCAACCCGGCGGCCTCAAGGTACCGACTCACGACCAGCGAACCCGGGGCGAGCGATGTCTTGACCCACGGGGGAACCGTCATTCCGCGCGCCACCGCGTTGCGCGCAATCCACCCCGCCTGGAGCATTACGTCCGGGTTTGAGGTGTTCGTGCACGACGTAATGGCTGCGATGACAACATCACCGTCGAGCATCCGGCTCGCGTCTAGGTCACCGGCCATACGTAGCGTGGACGCCGACCTCGCGTATCCACGCTTTTCCCTGGGCGCGCCCAACGCAGCCTGGAACATCGCCGGCACAGCGGACAACTCTGTCAGGTCTTGCGGACGCTTGGGCCCTGCCACACTGGCTTGTACCGACCCAAGATCAATTTCAACGACATCTGAATAGTCGATCTCGGAGCACTGTGGTGGGTCACCACAACCCTGGGCTTTCCAATAGGCCTCCAACAGCGCCACCGCGTCGGGGTCCCTTCCGGTATCGAGGAGGTAGCGGCGCGTCTGCGCGTCAAAAGGAAAGTAGCCGATTGTGGCGCCATATTCAGGCGCCATGTTCGCGACGGTAGCGCGATCGGGCACGCCCAGCGTAGCCACACCGCTGCCGATGAATTCGAGGAATTTTCCGACCACGCCGTGCCGGCGCATCGCATGCGTGACATGCAGCACGAGATCGGTCGCGGTGACTCCAGGCTTAAGCGCGCCGGTCAATTCGATTGCAACTACGTCGGGAGTAAGGATGGCAACCGGCTGTCCCAGCATTGCGGCTTCGGCTTCAATACCTCCAACGCCCCAGCCAACGACGCCCAAAGCCGCGATCATGCAACTGTGTGAATCGGTGCCGACCAGCGTATCCGGAAAGCAGACGTCCCCGTCGTGCATCAGGCCTTGCGCAAGATATTCCAGGTTCACCTGGTGCAGGATGCCGAAACCTGGCGGCACCAGTTGTATGCCATCGATAGCCTTGACGGCCCATTTCGCAAAGCTGAAACGTTCCTCGTTGCGCTCTGCCTCGATGCGCATGTTGGCGATCAATGCGCCCGGCGTGCCGTATTCGTCGACGCTTATCGAATGATCGACCACCATTGCCACCGGCACACGCGGGCGCACCACAGCGGGGGAGTGGCCCTTGGCTGCCATCGCATCGCGCATAGCGGCCAAGTCACCCAGTAACGGGATCCCCGCGACGTCCTGGAGAACGATGCGTCCGACGAAGAACGGAATCTCTTCGAGGCGCGGCGCACGGGGAAGCCATTGCGCCAGCGCGGTGACGTCGGCCTCGGTGACATGTCCATTGCCGCAGTTGCGTAACAGCGATTCCAGTATCACGCGTAACACAAACGGCAGCCGCGCTACAGGATGACCGTTTGCTGCCAGCGCCTGCAGCGAGAAAATCATCCGGCCGGTGCTGGCGAGCGGTACGCGGCAGCGGTCGCGCAGCCCGCCGGGTGATGTCATCACGCTCAATCGATCTTTGCGCCCGACGCCGCTACGACCTTGGCCCACTTTGCTGCTTCAGACTTGATGTAGGCGTCGAACTGTTCGGGGGTGTTGCCCACGGGCTCAGCGCCGTCAGCCGCGATCTGCTTGCGCACGTCGGGCATTGCCAACACCTTCGCTGTCGCCTCGTACAACTTCTTGATCACCGCGGGCGGGGTGCCAGCTGGCGCGAGCAGCCCATACCATCCCAACACCTCGAATCCGGGATAGCCCGACTCAGCGAACGTCGGCACGTCGGGCACCAGGTCCGATCGCTTCGACCCGGTAATCGCAAGCGCGCGCACCTTGCCTGCCTTCACTTGCGGCAATCCTGACACTATGGTGGGGAAGAACGCTTCGGTCCGGCCGGCGATGGTATCGACCAGCGCTGGGCCGGCACCCTTGTACGGAATGTGAACCGCCTTGAAGCCCGCAAGCAGCTTGAACTGTTCCATGCCTAGATGGCCCAAGAGGCCCGAGCCCGACGACGCGTACGAGATTCTTCCGTCCTTCTTCTTGGCATAGGCGACGAACTCCTGGACGTTTTTCGCTGGAACCGCAGGGTTGACCACGAACAGGTAGGGCTGCGATGTGAACTGCGTCACCGGTACCAGGTCCTTCAACGGGTCGTATCCCAACTTGCTGTAGAGGCTGCCATTGGTCGCGTGGCTCGCCGTCACGACGACCAGCGTATAGCCATCCGGTGGCGCGTGCGCGACGAGTTCTTCGGCGATGTTACCGCCCGCGCCCGGCCGGTTGTCGATGATCACCGACTGGCCGAGTTCCTCACCCAGCTTCTGCCCCACGATGCGAGCAATCGTGTCGGTGCCCCCGCCAGGGGGCACTGGAAGCACGAAATGGATGGGCCGCGAAGGGTATGGCGCGTCGGCGGCGGTGGCGCCAGTCGCCGTGCAGGTGAATGTCAGTGCGACCAACGACAAGGCAAAGCGCGATTTCAGTGTTCCTAGCATGTTGCGTCCTCCAGACAATGATGCGTGGGGCCGTGCTGCGCGTCATGCAGCGCGCTTGACGGTTTCGTGGCGCAGCGTATGCCGCGCCAGCATGGCCTCGTCGGGTACGATACCCAAGCCAGGGCCATGTGGAACCTCGACGCAGCCATCCTTCACGACGAAGGATCCTGGCGGCACGATGGGATCGGGTGCTGTGGTGTTGAGACCGAATACAAACTCGCCGGCGCCCATCATGCGGTGCGCTGGCACACTGGCGTAAAAGTGCGCGGCCGCCGCTGCTTCCAGTTGTGACTGCACGGCCAGGCCACCGCCGTTGAGCAGCACGTTGCCGGCTTCTGCCACCGCGGCAATCTTGCGGGCGGCTGTGAGGCCGCCAACCTTGTACAGCTTGATACAGAACGCATCGACGGCGCGCGCCTGCACCAATGCGCGCGCATCGTCGAGTGTGAATATGCTCTCGTCGGCCATCACCGGCACGCCCCGTGCAATGCGGCGGATCTCGGCCAGACCCGCGAGATCGCGGCGCGCCACCGGCTGCTCGATGTACCCGAGATCGTAATCGCGCAGTGCGTACATCGCCTGTATCGCATCGGGCAACGTCCAGCCGGTGTTGGGATCCATGCCGATCTGGATCTCCGGGCCCACGGCGCGTCGGACCGCGGCGAAGTTGTGCACATCCTGGCGCCAGCCGCGACGATCGGCGGCCTTGATGCACAACACGCGCATGCCGAATTCCAGCACGGCCCGCTGCGCTTCGGCGACGATCACCCCTACGTCATCAGCCAGGCTCACGGACCATTCGAGTGGGATCAACGGTTGGCAAAGGCCGCCAAGCAAGTTGTACACCGGCGTATCCAGCGCGCGGCCCACGGCGTCGTGGAGGGCCAGGTCCAGCACAGCGCGGGTCGCCGGATTGCCAGGCAGCCGGAGGTCCAGTGCGTGATGGATGGCCTCGATATCGAAAATGGATCGACCGAGTAGCACTGGCGCGTAGATCTCGGTAAGCGCAGCCACCATGCTAAACGTCGTGTCCGGCACGAAATGGCCTGGCGTAATGGGGCGAATGTGCCCGTGTCCCACCACGCCATCAGCAGAAATACGCAGCAGTACAGGTTTCCCGAGTTGCGTGCGCGAGGGGCCGGTATCATAACGGCCCGACGAGAAGACGCGTTCCACGCGTACCGGCAGGTCGGTGACGAAGACGTCAATGCGATCGATGGCGGCTTTCATCGCAAAACCACGCGGCCGTCAGCGTGCCACGATGATCAGTACACCCAGCACAAGCACCGCCGCCGTCCAGGCTACGGCGAGTAGCGTGTACGCGGTTGCGCGTTGTACCGGTGCGCCATAGCGGCGCAGGCCACTGTAGCCATGTGCAGCGATAGACAGCAACAGAAGGAGCAACACATACTGATTGCCGGCCAATTGCGGTATGGCGACGTGGAGTGCCACCAATGGCCCGAGTGCCAGCGCCGTAAGCCGCTGCATGATCCATAGCCAACGCGGTGTGACCGCGAACGTGCGGCCGTAGACGGTGCGCTCAGAGGCCGACATAGCGCAGCAACTCCCGCAGGGCGAAAAGGCCCGCAATGCCAACGATGACCAAGAACGAAGCGCGCGCAGGCACGCGCAGCCCCACGTCACCAGCCAGCAGCTTCAGGCCGTACAGCGTGTGGAAGGCGATGCAGAAATAGAGGATCGCGTGGACCCACGCTTGGTTTTGCACAACTGGCAGCCACGGTAAGCCCGCATTCACCGGCGCCAGCGCTGGTACGCGCAATATTGCTTCGGCCACGACGTGCACCAGCACGAACGCCACGACAATCATGCCGCACGCGCGGTTGAGTGTGCGCGCAACGTACCCCGTAATGTACGTGTCAGCTTGACGCGTGGTATTCCGCGGCAGTGGCAGAACTGCACTCACTTGGGCTTGGACCCAATGATCATGTCGCGGCGAAAGTCCCGGATCGCTTGCGCGGGAGAGAGGTCAGCGGGGCACAGTTGCGTGCATGCGTCGCACGCAAAGCATTCCAGCAGCCCGCCATCCAATGCCTGCCCCAGCCGGTCGCCGTTGTCAGCCGGATGCTCTTGCATGTGCCGTAGCTTGAGCATGAATGCCGGTCCATCGAACGCGTGCTCTTCCACCGCCGGACAGCCCGACACACAAACCATGCACGCGAGGCACGAATCCAGATGGCACAACTCCTCGGCCACCGCCGGCGCGATTGGGCGGACGCGGGCATTGGACTGCGGGCCAGCTGGCGTCAGCGCCATCTGGGCGTAACGCGTCTCGACCTCGGTGCGATCCACCACCAAGTCGCGCACCACTGGAAACGGCGAAAGTGGGTCGATGCGCATCTGGAGCTTGCAGCGCTCCTGGCAGGCCAGCACCGGGACTCCGTTGACGCGCATCGCACAGGTGCCGCAGCGACCGATACGGCAAGCAAACTGATACGCCAGGTCGCCAGCCTGGTTTTCATAGATCGACCGAATGACATCCAGCACGCGCATGTTGTCGGTGCCTTGCACAGTGAAGTGCTGGTAGGCCGAAGGCACACCCTCAGACGGCGATGAACGCAGGATCTTGACTTCCATCGTCACGGCGTCGGTCATTCTGCGGCTCCCGCCGTCGCAAGTTGCGCGCCCGCGAGCGCCGTTGGCGCAGCCACTGCCTTCTTCTCGACGCGCCACGCTCCCTTGCCCAGCTTTTGCACCCAAATGTTAGCCTGCCAGCGCGGATCGATTGCCGGAAAGTCGGTGCGATAGTGCGCGCCCCGCGTTTCCTTGCGCTGCAAAGAGGCTGAGATCATCGCCTCGCCGATGTCCAGCAAGTTCTCGATTTCGATCGCTTCCATCCACTCGCGATTCAGGATTCGTGTCTTGCCCATTACGGTGAGCGTTGGTACGACGTTGTCGCGTAGTTCGCGGAACTGCCGCAGCGTGTCTTCCAGCCGGTCTCCGCTACGCACCAGTCCTACGTTGTCCCACATGAGCTTTTGAATGCGCTTCTTGACCTCAGGCGGACGCAGCCCGCCGGTACTGCGCAACGGCGCTTCCAGCGCATTGGCGCGTGCTCGCGCAGCTTCGAAACCGCTGGTCTGGCTGCGGTCTGTCGCACCGACATGACGTGCCGCCGCCATACCGGCCCTGCGGCCGAACACCTGTATGTCGGGCATGGAGCTGCCACCGAGCCGATTGGCGCCGTGCACTCCACCGGCGGCTTCCCCAGCGACGAACAGACCAGCCACCGACGTGGCGCACCAAGGATCGATACGCACGCCGCCAAGCGTGTACAGCGCGCTGGGCATCACCTGGATCGGCGCCTCCAGCCGTGCCTGGCCCTCGCCATAGTTCTCCAGCAGGCGCTTGACGTAGATTGGTCGTTCGCGCAGGAAACCCTCAAACACCTGTGGGTCGGGGATCATCAGCACACCACCCTCGGGCGTGCCGCGACCCTCGAGGATCTCGATCATGATGGCGCGTGCCAGCACATCGCGCGTGCTGCCTTCCTTGCGCACCGGGTCGTGCTTGAGTACGAAGCGTTCACCGTGCTTGTTATGCAGGTGCGCAGCCTCGGCCTTGGGATCATAGTGGCGCATGCCGTAGTGCGCGGGCTCGGTAAGCGTGTAACCCCGTGCGCTGGGCGGATAGACGAACGAAATCGGGATGAACTGCATGAACTCGATGTCTACCAGCTCGGCCCCGGCGCGCAACGCGATGGCTATTCCATCGCCCGTGTTGATGGTGGGGCCGGAGCTGGTTTCATACAGCTGGGAAGTTCCGCCGGTAGCGATGATTACCGCGCCACATTCGATGTAGCGCCACACGCCGTGGGCAAGATCCAGCGCCAGGACACCTTGGACGTGGTCATCGTCGCGAATGACCTCGATCAGCATGTGGAAATCGCGGATTTGTACCCCGCGCTTGTACAGCTGGTGCAACATGACCTCGGTGATGCCGATGCCCTCGTCGGCCGAGCCGATGGTGCGCACGAAGCTGCCACCACCGGTCATCGACAGCACGTATTCGCTGGGCACCTTCCGGTCCCACGCCAACCCGTATGACTCGAGGTCGTAGGCACGGTCCATCGCCTCTTCCGCGAGGATACGTGCCAGTTCGTGGTTGTTGATATTGCAGCCTGACTCGACCGTATCACGATAGAACGCATCCGGGCTGTCCATGGGGTTGAGACCGGAAACCGCGTTGTAACGCCCACCAGACATGCGTGTGTGGTTTGCACGCGCCGGGCCCTTGGCAAGCACCATGACGCTCGCGCCCGCGTCATGCGCGGCGATCGCTGCCCGCATGCCAGCTGCACCGCTGCCCGCGATCAGGACGTTAACCCGTTCTACTTGGATATCCGAGATATTCAGCATGGGCAAGATCGCGCCGATCAGGGCTTTTCGGTGACCTTGCCGGCAAGCGCGGCAACGAGCCAGTCCTTGCCGAAGACGATCTCCAACGGCCGCTTTCCTTCCTTGATATCCCGCGCTTGCTGGTACTCCATCTCCATCCGGGCCTGCGCCTTGGGGGCGAGCGCTTCCGCTAATGCCAGCGGAACGATGGCCACGCCGTCGTCATCCCCAACCACGATGTCCCCGGGATTGACCACAGTGCCACCTATCTGCACCGGTACATTCACCGATCCGGGCGTGTTCTTCTGGGCCGAACGAGGACACACACCGCGGCAATAGACGGGGAACTGTTCGTCCCGCAACATTCGTACGTCGCGGACATGCCCGTTGGTTACCAACCCCACGACGCCGCGTTTGCGCGCTTCCAGCGACATGTTGTGACCAAACGCACCGGTGGCATTGCCGAAGCCTTCGTCTATGACCAGGACATCACCGGGTTGGACCAACTGCAGCGCACGGTGGGTGGTGATGTTGTCGTTGGGATAGTTCTGCACCGTGAACGCCACCCCGAGCAACTTTATGTCCCGGTAAATTGGCTGTATGTCCGGCCCGAGAACACCGTGACGGCCCATCGTGTCGGCCAGGGTACTGCTCCACATATTGCGAAACCGCTCCACAAGGGCCGGCGCGGGCCTGGTGAAACGATTGTTGATGACTCCGTGCACGGCATGTCCTTGCTGTTCGCTGCAGCAGCGCGAGAGGCAGTGAAGATAGCTCTACCGGCGCGCGTGATCCAATGCAAACGCTTGCCCCAGCATGCAAGGAATGCATACTAACGACACACATCGTTACGTGTTCGTGCTAAAGCGCCGTGAGCTGCCGCGCGCTACGAGTCATTTGCTTGCCCGCCAACGCGCATTCGATTTCTGCCGCAGTAAGCGTCGGCGCAAATGCCTGGATGAAGTCGGACATGTACCGTCGCAGGTAGCTCCCCTTGCGCAGCACAACGCACAGGGCGCTCGGCCGGAACAGGTGGCTTGCGTCGATGCGGCGCAGCGCGGCATCACGCTTCCGGTCAAACGCGATGGACGCCAGTATCGCAATGCCTAGACCCAACTCCACGTAAGCCTTGCTGACGTCGGCATCAATCGCGCTCAGGACAACTTGGGGTGCGAGACCTGCTTCGACGAATGCTTCATCGATGACGCTGCGGGCATTGAACCCGGCTTCGTAGGTGATGATGGGATAGCGCGCCACCGCATCCAGCGTCAGCGGCCTTTCGCGCAGCAGTGGATGGCGCGGCCGCGTGACGATTGAGCGATGCACCAAGTAACACGGTACCTGCGCAACATCGGCGGGTGGTGATGAAAGTTCCGTGCATATCGCAAAGTCCGCGATGCCTCGGGCCACCATTTCGGCGCAGCGGGCTGGGGTGCCTTGGCGCAGAGCAAGAGACACCAAGGGATGACGCTGCATATACGTCCGTATGACGGGTGGCAGCGTATATCGTGCCTGCGTGTGCGTGGTCGCAAGCGTCAGTTCACCTCGGTCGGCAGCGTTCGCGTCCGCCGCTACGCTGCGCAGCGTGTCCGCTTCGCCCACAACCCGACGCGCAACTGCAAGTATGTCGCGCCCAACCGGTGTCAACTCGACGATGCGGTTGCGCTTGCGCTGGAAGATGTCGGCGCCCAAGTCCCGCTCAAGGGCCTGCAGCTGGCGCGTCAGCGCCGGCTGGGAGCGGTGCAGGGTTGTCGCGGCACTGGACACGTGCATCCCCTGGTCGACGATCATGCACAACGCGCGTAGCTGTTGCAGCGTCAAGGCGTTTCCCGAAAGCGAATAAGCGGCGCCGCACCCCCGTGACAACTTAGGTCCGCGAGCCATGCGCGCGGCCAAGTTTAGCGCATGGCCGCCCGCCTACTCGATGAATGATTCCGTCTCGGTCTCTTCATCACTGCTCCTTGGTCGGGCGACTGCGTCACCCATCAGCGCAGGTTCTTCACTTAAAGACGAGTCCTAAATCCTGGGACCACTTCTGTATGCCGTGTCCGGGGTCATCCCGCCCAGCGATGAGTGAGGGCGTTGGGTATTGTAGAAAGTGAAGTAGCTGGTCAGTTGTTGCCTGGCCTCGGCGACGCTCTCGTAGGCATGCAGGTAGACGTGCTCGTATTTCACGCTCTTCCACAGCCGCTCGACGAACACGTTGTCGATCCAGCGTCCCTTGCCGTCCATGCTGATCCTGATGGCGTGGGCCTTGAGAACTTTGGTGAAGTCGGCGCTGGTGAATTGACTGCCCTGGTCGGTGTTGAAGATCTCTGGTGTGCCGTAGTTGGCGATCGCCTCTTCCAGCGCTTCGACGCAGAAATCCGCGGTCATGCTGATCGATACCCGGTGCGCGAGGACCCGGCGGGTGGCCCAGTCGATGATCGCCACCAGGTACACGAAGCCGCGCTTCATCGGGATGTACGTGATATCGGTTGCCCACGCCTGATTGGGCCGGTCGATGGTCAAGTTCTTCAACAAGTAGGGATAGATCGGATGCGCCGGATGCGGCGCACTGGTGTTGCGCTTGCGATAAATGGCCGCAATCCCCATCCGGTCCATGAGCGTGCGGACATGCTTTCGACCGACCTCGACGCCCTCCAGCTTGAGCATGTCGCGCAACATCAACAGCAGGTCGGCGTCGGATACCGGGCGAGGCAGGTAGTACACGTTCGAGCGCGAGAGATCCAGCAGCTCGGCTTGGCGCGTCACAGGTAGCTTATGGGTGGCGTCAATCATTTCTTTGCGCTCGCACCGTCGATGCGACCGAGCGCGCCGGCCAAAAAATCATTCTCCAATGCCAATTGACCGATCTTCGCCTGCATATCCTTCACGCTCGGGCCCTGAGACTCCCGCTTCTCGGCCGGCGTCAGGAACACGCCCATCGCCCCTTCCAGCAGCTGCGTCTTCCATTGCACTATCTGGCTGACGTGGACATCGTACTTCTCCGATAACTCCGCCAGGGTCTTATCCCCTTTGAGCGCGGCCAGCGCCACCTTGGCCTTGTACGTCGCCGTATGATTCCGTCTCGGTCTCTTCATCACTGCTCCTTGGTCGGGCGACTGCGTCGCCCATCAGAGCAGGTTCTTCACTTAAAGACGAGTCCTAAATCCCGGGACCACTTCTACCTTCCGCGTACCGGTCAAATATCCACCGCACCACTTCGGCCTGTTCAGGCACAATCTCGAGTCGGAATCCTGCAGCTTCGCCGCGTTCATTCATGTCGACGGGGGCACTGCGGAATCCGTACGACATCCCACCCGCGTGAAACCCTCGGGACACCTGTCCCACGAGGCCGCGGTGCGTTTTCTTCGAGGCGTCGCGCAGATAGCTTTGATTGAACAGCCCGCGCACGCCGCGTAGCAACTCACGAGATTCGCCACTCGTCAGCCACTGTTCTTTGCGAAAGGCGCGCAATGACGACGACGCCTGTCTAGGGATCTCGTCGACAGCGAGACAATCTGCCGGCGCCTCGAACATCGCGGAGTTCGAATCATCGGCATCGGCGATGGACCTGGATCGA
>DASRLB010000491.1:0-16040 GCA_035648695.1 Acidobacteriaceae bacterium
CGCGGCCATCGAAGCCTCGCAGCGCGCGCTGCCCATCGGCTTCTGGAAAGGCTCCGGCCTGGCGTTCGCCCTCGACGTCCTGGGGGCCATGCTCGCCGGCGGAAATGCTACCCACAACTTCGGCCTCGACCCGCTGCGTGAAGCCGGCCAGTCCCAGGTCTTCCTCGCCGTCTCACCCACCGCGCTGGCAACGCACAACGCTCTCGGCAATATTGCGGACGATGCCATCGCCTTCCTCCACGCCTCGCAACCTGAAAGTCCCGGCCACCCCGCCCGCTACCCCGGCGAACGAGTCCTCCAGGCCCGCGCCGAAAATCTTCGCCTGGGTGTCCCCGTCAACGCCGCCGCATGGAGCTTCGTAGAGCGTCTGGCCGCTCAAGACTGAACACTCACAACTCAAGACGGAACAAAGCCCTTCGCTCCCCGTTCAACGAAAACCTGCGCTTCCTCTGCGCTCAAAACCTCTACGCTCCAAGCTCGATCCAACCCTCCTTTCGCCGGTCCAGACACGCTATTCGGCGGAATCCGCGGGCCTGTCCGGCTGCGACTGATAAATCTCCTCCACCCGCGCCAGCGTATCGATCTCCTCCACCGGCTTGTCCGTCCGAATCCGGATGATCCGCGGAAACCGCATCGCAAACCCCGAAGCATGGCGCGTGCTGCGCATGATGTTGTTGAACGCCACCTCCAGCACAATCTGCGGCTCGACGGTACGGAAGTGTCCGCGATCTTCGAGCGTATGCGCCTTCAGCCACTCGGTCAGCTCGGCAATCTCCGCGTCCGTCACACCGGAGTACGCCTTGCCCACATTCAACAACTCGCCGTCTTCGCCGCGCACCGCGAACGTATAGTCGGAGAGCAAGCCAGCGCGCTTGCCATGCCCGAATTCCGCGCCCGTAATCACCACGTCGAGCGTCGCCAGCTCGCGCTTCAACTTCACCCACGCCAACCCGCGCCGCCCCGGCAGATAAGCCGAGTTCGCCGCCTTCAACATCACGCCCTCATTGGCCCGCGCCCTCGCGTCGCGATACGCCACGTCAATCGCTTCAGCATCGGCCACACGCTGCGAAGGCGAGAGCAGGAACCGCTCCTTCGCATCCTCCGGCGGCATTTCCCGTGCAAATAGTTGCTGCTGCGGAGCCTTCCGCGCCGCATCGACCGTCAGCGGAGAAACCACCCGCGATCGCCATCGCGCGACCACCGCCTCCAACCGCGCGCGCCGTTCCGTCAGCGGCAGAGGCAACAACAACTGCTCGCCCTCGTACAACAAATCGAACGCCATGAACACCACCGGAATTCGCGTCCGCAACTCATTCGAAACCACCTTCCGCCCAATGCGCTGTCCCATCACCGCGAACGGCAACGCCTGCCCAATGGCATAGTCCCACCCCAGAATTTCACCATCCAGAATCAGCGGCCCGTCGACTGCGCTGAACGCCTCCTCAAGCGCCGGAAAGCTGTGCGTAATGTCTTCGCGATTGCGAGAGTAAATCGCCACCCGTCCCGGCTGCGACGTATAGCCGCAATGCACCTGCGCCCTCATGCCGTCGTACTTGTCCTCAAGAAACGCCAGCACCGGAGCGGCTGCATCGGCTTTAGCCGCCGAGGGACTGCTCAGGGAGGCCTCCGCTTCAACATCCTCCGCCAACCCAATCTCCGCGGCATCCACCGCCACTAAATCCTCGGGCAATCCCTTCTTCTTGCGCCCTTTCTTCGGCGCAATTACCTTCGCCGGCGCCTCCGTAAACCGCGCCACCGCTTCCTCCGGAGTCTCCACCGGCGACGCCAGCATGAAGCCCAGCGGATGAAACAGCGTCATCCGCGCCTCACCCAGCGTCCCCGCAAACGCCCGCGCCACAGCCCGCGCGAGATCGGCCTCCAGCATCACTGCATGACGCACCGCGATAACTTCAGCGCAAGCCGCAAACGCAATCGCCTCTTCCACCAGCGACTGTTTCACTCCGATCCGCATATCCCCGAGCATCAGCTTCAGCAGATACTTCGCCTCCAGCGCGGTCGCCCTGCGCAGCAATCCCTCCACCATCGCCGACCGCGCAGCCGTCGTTCGCGCGACGGCCATCGCATCGAACACTTCAGCCACATCGCCCAGCGTCAACGTCGCATCCGAGGGCGCGTTGCCATACGGCGCAACCAGCAAATCGAACGCCGCCGCCCCCAAATCGCCATGCCGGCGATAGGCCGCCGTAAGCGCCGCATCGCTCGCACCCGAAGCCGCCAGTACCGCCCGCGACAGCAACGCCGCACCCGCATTCAGCTTGCGCGGATCGTTCTCCGCAAACGGCTGCCCCGCCAGATACAACGCCAACAACCCGGCATCGCTTTTTTCCGGAAAAGACTCCTGCGCGTCCCTCAGAGCGGCCTCTATTGCCCCGCGCTTCTTCAGGCGGCTGCTTTCTCCAGCGAGAGTTTCGGCGGTCGCAGCGACAGTGGCGTAGAGTGTCATCGGGGTTCGTTGTGTAGGATGCGGACAGCAGTTGCCGAGGAGCGAGCGCCCATGGGGTGGCACACCGCATTATCCGTTTTCCTGCTGCTCTTTGCCTTCGCAAAAAGCGGCGCGCAGGCAGCAACGGCCAATGGCGATGCCACCGCCGTCCTCCAGCGCATGGCGAGGCAAAGCGCGGAATACCGCAAGACGCTGCCCAACTTTACCTGCGACGAAAACGTGGTCAGTATCGCCCGCCACAAGCGCAAGCTACAACTCCGCATCGAATTCCGTGCCACCATCCGTGTCCTGCGCCAGCCCGACGGTCAACTGACGGAAAACTCTTCCATCACGAGCTACATGGGAAAACCCGTTCCCGAAGCAGGCAGACTCGTCATACCTGGCTACGTGCAGGGAGGTCTTGCCAGAGGCGTCCCCTCGTTCTTCGTGGCGGAAAAGCAGAGTTGCTATCGCTATTCGATCAACGGCAACCGCATCGACTACGCCGTTCAGGGCGGCGGCCCAACCTGCGACGAAATCCCCGGCACACACGGCTTCGCGCTGCTCGACAGCGCCGGCGACATGCTCCACGGAGAAACCCATCGCCCTCCCATAGAGGCACGGAAACACAACTTCACCAGCTTTTCTTCCGTCGACTACGCCCCGGTCGTGCTCAACGGCAAAACCTATCGCCTTCCCTCCCACCTCTACGCCGAAATCGCGGACGACGACTGGCTCCGCACCTTCGATGCGCAGTACGATTCCTGCAAGCTATTCCACGCCACGGTCACCATCGACCCGGCAAGCTCGAAACCCATCGAAGACCCAAAGTAACTCTTCGCCCCACGCACCCCTGTAGGCCGCTGTATCATCTAACCAGACATGATTTCCCGCTACGCAAACCCGGTGACCTTCTCCCGCACGGCCCCCCGCCGCGACTTTGCCTAGCTGCGCCACGTCGATCACGCGCCCACCACCGCGCCTTATTCACTATTCACTCCCCACGATTCACTGCTCCGAAGGAGCCCCATGTTTGACCGCCTCGAACAACTCGAAGCCCGCTACGAAGAGCTGGGCCAGCAGCTTTCCGACCCCGCCATCGTCAACGACCAGGAGAATTACCGCAAGGTCTCCAAGCAGCACCGCGACCTCGAAGAGACGGTAGAAAAGTTCCGCCAGTACCGCACCCTCAAGCAGGGCATCGCGGATGCCAAACCCATGCTGCTTGAGAACGATCCGGACATGAAGGCGATGGCGGAAGAAGAGCTCGCACAGCTTGAGCCGCAGCTCGCTAAAGTCGAAGAGGAAATCAAGGTCCTGCTCCTCCCCAAGGACCCCAACGACGACAAGAACATCATCATCGAGCTCCGCGCCGGCACCGGCGGCGACGAGGCCTCGCTCTTCGTCTCTGAAATGTTCCGCATGTACCTCCGCTTCGCCGAGCAGCACAAGTGGAAGGTCGAAGTCCTCTCCCAAACCGACTCCGACGTAGGCGGGCTCAAGGACATCACCGCGATCTTCGAAGGCAACAAGGTCTACTCGCAGATGAAGTACGAGTCCGGCGTCCACCGCGTGCAGCGCGTTCCGGCAACCGAAACCCAGGGCCGTGTGCATACATCCGCGATCACCGTCGCCGTGCTGCCCGAAGCCGAAGACGTAGACATCAAGATCGAAAACAAAGACCTTCGCGTAGACACCTTCTGTTCGTCAGGTCCGGGTGGGCAATCTGTGAATACGACCTACTCGGCAATCCGCATCACGCACCTTCCCACCAACACGGTCGTAAGCTGCCAGGACGAAAAGTCGCAGATCAAGAACCGCGAAAAGGCGATGCGCGTCCTCCGCTCGCGCCTATACGAAGTCGAAGCCGAGCGCGTCCACCAGATCCAGGCGAAGGAGCGCAAACAGCAGATCGGCACCGGCGATCGCAGCGAAAAAATCCGCACCTACAACTTCCCCCAGAACCGCCTCACCGACCATCGCATCGGCCTCACCAACCACAATCTCGCGATGGTGATGGAGGGCCTGCTGCAACCCACAGTCGACGCTCTGATCGCCTTCTACACCGCTGAAAAAATGAAGGGCGAGCCTGTCGCTGCCTAACGGCGGGGCCGCACAATATCGGGTGACCCACCTTCGCGTCCGCACGAATTCGGGGTGACCCATCTTCGGCGCGTTCTTTGCGCCTAAGGTGGGTGGACCACGCTGGCCCACGCTCGCGCGCAAACTCAAGCTGATAACCTCGACCCATGCGCCGCTTTCTAGCTCTGATCGCATTCGTCGCCACAACCGCATCCCCGCAAAAGCCTTTCACGCTCCAGCAAATCCTCAGCGCGCCCTACTCTACCAACCTCACGGCCGCGCCGGTAGGCTCTCTGTTCGCCTGGGTCGAAGACGCCGAGGGCCGCCACAATCTCTGGGTGGCAGGCCCCAATACACCAGCACGCCAACTCACCCACTACACCGAAGACGATGCGCAGGACATCGCCTCGCTCGCCTGGTCTCCGGACGGCAAAACCATCGCCTACGTCTACGGCGCCGAAACCGGAGCCAGCGGCCGGCCCGCAAACCCCGCCCACCTCCAACGTCCCACGCCCGTAGAAATCATCCTGCAACCTGTCGATGGCAGCGCCCCGACAGTGCTCGGCGACGGCCACGCTCCTCTCTTCTCCCCCGACGGCAAGTCCCTCTTCTTCGTCCGCTCCGGCCAAATCTTCATCGCTGATCTCGCCGCCCTTAGAATTTGTGCGCTAAATAAAAACTGTCATCCTGAGCGAAGTCTCGTGGCCTCATCACGAGACGCAGCCGAAGGACCTGCAATGCCGCTCGCACCTGGAACACGGTCCGGATCGTTCACCCACCAAGTCCTTTTCGATCGCGGCTCCGCCTCCGCCCTCACCCTCTCCCCAGACGGCAAAATCCTCGCCTACATCTCCCACCGCCGCACCCACAGCTTCCTCGCTCTCTTCAACCTCGAAACCAAGACCCTCACCTTCCCCGCACCCTCCACCGGCGACGACTCCGCCCCCATCTTCTCCCGCGACGGCAAATACCTCGCCTGGCTCCGCTTCCCCTTCACCGACCCATCCGAGTTCGCTGGCAACCGCACCTCGCCCAACCCGTGGTCGATCCAGATCGACGACCTCTCCACCAACCAAACCCGCACCCTCTTCCAACCCGAACCCAACCAACCCGGCAGCGCCGAACCTCGCATGTCCACCGGCGAACCCCACCTCTACTGGACAGCGCCCTTGGCACCCACCACAGACTTGTCATCTCGACCGAAGCGCAGCGCAGTGGAGAGACCCGCAGTTTCCTCCTCCGGCAGCCTCCTCTTCTTCTCAGAAGCCGACGGCTGGGTTCACCTCTACTCCATCGACCCATCAGGCACGAAACCCCCAGTCCTCCTGACTCCCGGAAAATTTGAGGTCCAGGATGCGACGCTGGATGCCGAAAATGGAATACTACTCTTCAGTGCCAATTTCGACGGTTACAACCCTCTAGACCGCGATCGCAGGCACATCATGTCTCGCCTTATTCCCAACCCTTCCGTTGAAGACTTAGGGATCGAACAAGGAACATCCGGGCCGAGCATCGAAACGCACCCGGTCGTCAGCGGAGGACAGATTGCTGCTCTCGTCTCGGATGCGAGAACGCCCATGCACCCAGCTCTTATCCAGTCACCGCTCGGAGCTAACCCAGCGATCATCACCCCTCTTCACCCCGACGAACTTCCCATGGACTACCCCGCCGCCCAACTGGTCACCCCCACCCAAATTATCTTCCCTTCCTCCGACAACCTCTTCCAACTCCACGGCCAGCTTTTCCTCCCCAAATTCTCCGCGCCCGCCGGCACCAAACACCCCGCCATCCTCTTCTTCCACGGAGGCCCCAAGCGCCAGATGCTCCTCGGCTACCCGGCCATGGACTACTACTCCAACGCCTACGCCATGAACCAGTACCTGGCGTCTCGCGGCTACATCGTCCTCAGTGTCAACTATCGCGGAGGCATCGGCTACGGCCTCGACTTCCGCCAGTGCCAGCATTGCGGAGCGGACGGCGCAGCCGAATACAACGACGTCCTCGGCGCCGTCGCCTACCTCCGCTCGCGCCCCGACGTCGACACCGCCCACATCGGCATCTGGGGAGGAAGCTACGGCGGCTACCTCACCGCGCTCGCCCTCGCCCGCAACTCCGACCTCTTCGCTGCCGGCGTCGACTTCCACGGCGTCCACGAGTGGGCCCGCGAAGATAACGCACGGTCGGATTGGCTCGACCGCCCCGGCACCACACTCGAAGCTCAGGAAAAAATCGCCGCATTGGCCCACGCAAGTTCGCCAATGGCGGACATCGCCAAGTGGAAGTCGCCGGTCCTCCTCATCCACGGCGACGACGACCCCGAGGTCGCCTACACCCAAACCCCCATGCTCGCCGACGCCCTCCGCGCCCGCAACGTCCACGTCGAAGAACTCATCTTCCCCGACGAAGTCCACGGCTTCCTGCTCCACAAGGACTGGCTCGCCGCCTACCAAGCCGCCGCCAACTTCTTCGATCGAACGCTGAAGCCATCGTCCATCTCGCCGGTACCACCCTCCATAAAGTAACGGGAGAGCCTCATCTACCGTTGCGAACCTTCGCGTCCTCCGCGCCTTCGCGTTTTCTTTTGCTTTTGTGCCCGGCAGCACCCACTCCGCTAAAATAAGCAAGACCGAAACAGCGCAAAGGAAGCACCCCGACATGAGCACCACCGCATTAGCCGCACAGATCGACGCCCTCGCCAAAACCGCCGGCCTCACCATCGCCGACACCGCCAGCGCCCAGGACTACACCGGCAACCCCACCACCCGTTTCACCCTCGCGCTCGCCGCCGACCCCGCGAAGACGCAAACCCTCGAACTCTCCGAAGCCTTCGACGCGGCGAATCCCGCCTATGCGACAGAGTTGGCAACATACTTCGCCGAAAGCGCCCGCCGCCTCCGCAACCCGCGCCCCGACTGCTACCTGGCGATGCTCGGCCTGCCGCTCAGCTTCGGCAAATTCGGCTGGCCCTTCCACGGCTCGACATCCGGGGCCGATACGTCCCTCGTCCACGGTGAAGTCAACCTCGAAACCGGCGAGCCCAGCGCGCTCCACGCCAAAATTTCCGCGTCGCTTACGCAGACCTTCGCCGAGGTCGTCACAGCACTCGAACAGCCGTTCGCCGAAAGCTTTATCTACAACGCCGTCCGCAAAACCATGGACCAGGGCCAGCTCGAGCTCACCAAATCCGGCAACCGCCAGCCCGTCCCCGTCACCACGCGCTACTACAGCGCGAAGCAGAAAATCTTCATCTTCAACGACACCGACGACGCCAAGCGCAGCGACTTCCTCACCGCCAAGGTCTACTGGCTCTCAGGAGTCCTCGGCGGCAGCGCTCCGGTCTGGATCGCCGACCCCCGCGACGCGCAATACCTCAACACCACAGCCGCCGAACTGAAGTCCGTCGCCGCGAAGATCGCTACAGGCGGCCTCATCACCCTCTCCGACAATGGCGAGTCCGCCGCTCCCACCGCCGAGCTCTCCGCCCGCCACGCCCAATACCACGCCGACGTCGAAGACGCCCTCAACTTCATCAAGCCCCACTTCAACGAAGACATGCGCGGCGGCCACACCAACATGTGAGCCACACCAGAGCAAAGCGAAGGGCGACGATTGAGGGCGCCCCTTGCTTTACTCACCACTGAAGACTCATCACTCACAACCGAACAAAACCCACACTTCCTCGAACCTCATCCTCTCAAACCCTCGCTCCTCAACACAACCCGCTCACCTCTGCGCTCAATAGCTCTGAGAAGCTGTCCAGAAACTTCGCCCGATGAGGGATGCGATTTCGAGGCGCGGGAAGGAATGCTTGTCCCGGGGGCTAAAAGCCCCGAATTTGTGGCCGCTTCGATGTCCGGGATAAATCCCGGACCTATCCCAGAAGCAAGAGCCACAGCAAATCGGCCATGCACTGCCAAGTTCCTGGACAAGTTCTGAGATCTTCGCTCGTTCCAACCCGCTTTAGCCAATCCCCTCCAACCGATCCAGCCTCTCCTTCAACTCCCGAACCTCCCGCCGCAACTCCTCAACCTCTTCGGCCAGCCCACTCCTGCCCCGCGGCTCCTCACTCCCACCCCGCGAAACGACAGCCCCCACATCCACCGGCCCACCCAGCAAATGCGCCCACCGAGCCTCGCGCGACCCCGGCTGCCGCGCGAGCTGCACCACCAGCGCACCTTCCGGCTGGTCGTCTTCCGTCCGCGAAGCCAGCCTTTGCAGCGTCGCCACCACCTGCGCCGGATCGTCGAACCGGAACATCCGCTCCGACCGCGTTCGCAACTCCCCGGGCGTCTGCGGCCCGCGCAGCAGCAGCAGGCAAACCACCGCCGTCTCATCCCGCCGCAGCTGTAGCCGGTCCCGCACGCGGTGCTCGTACTTGGGAACCCGCCCATCCTGCGACGAATCCGCTAACCCCATGTCCTCCAACACATGCAAGCCCTGCCGCACCTCGTCCTCATCCAGCGACATCACCGGCTCGCGGCTCGAGCTCTGGTTGCAGGCGTTGCGTAAAGCATTGAGCGACAAGGGATAATTCTCCGGCGTCGTAATTTCCTTCTCGATCAGGGAGCCCAAAATACGGGCCTGAATATCAGTCAGTTTCATAGGAATCTC
Organism: Acidobacteriaceae bacterium; assembly: GCA_035648695.1. GTDB lineage: Bacteria > Acidobacteriota > Terriglobia > Terriglobales > Acidobacteriaceae > Granulicella. The sequence goes on from DASRLB010000491.1 coordinate 9,137, forward strand.
GCAGGGCGGGGAACCAGCCCTGACAATTAGATTACAGTCGCCCACTCAACTTTTTCCGCCCGTCACCGTTAGAATGGAAGAAGGCAATGGCGATTCGACAATTCGATTCGACCTCCCTTAAAATCCTCGGGCCCTCCCATCGGAGAAAAATTTGATATTCAACCAGACCTCCGCCAAGAACTGCCAGGCATCTAAAGCACCTGCATTTCACAAGCGTTCTTGCTGGAACGCCGCTGCCGTCGCGTTGTTCGCTCTCGCCTGCACAGCCATCGCAGTTCCGGCCCGCGCCTCCATCACCCTTACTCCCGGCGAAATGGGTTCTCCCGGCAATGCAGCCGCGCTCACCGGCCAGAAGTACCACCTCAAGCTCTACCACCTGCACACCGGCGAAAGCCTCGACATTGTTTACCGTATCGGCGACACCTACCTGCCCGCCGCGCTCGCCAAGCTCAACTACCTCCTCCGCGACGACCGCAACGACGACCAGAGCCACTACGACCCCCGCGAATTCGACCTGCTCCACAACCTCCTCACCCGGCTCGGCAGGCCCAACGCCGTGGTGGACATCGTCTGCGGCTACCGCACTCCCGAAACCAACGAATACCTCCGCACCCGCGGCCCCGACACCGGTGTCGCAAGGCACTCGCAACACACCCTGGCCAAGGCCATCGACATCCGCATCCCCGGCGTCGCCACCCGCAAGCTCCGCGACATCGCGCTCAGCCTGCACGAAGGCGGCGTGGGCTACTACCCCGTCAGCCAATTCGTCCACGTCGACGTCGGCCCGGTCCGCACATGGACCTTCCGCGGCGGCCGCGCAGACTAACCCCGCTTCACCCAAGACGACAAAACCTCGACACCACGTCGAGGCTTTTGTTTGTCGTCAATCCTTCAAGGTCCTACCGCCGCTTCAACCCCAGCAAACTCAAAAAGAAGCTCCCAAAACAAATCTCCGTCCCCAGCATCAGACACATCATTGCGGGCAGCGTCCGCCGCATCATCCGCACCGGCGGCAGCGGCCCATACCCCGCATGGGCCCACGCATGCACCGAGAAAATCGCGATCCCCAAACCCACCAGCACCAACATTGCGCCGGCGATCAGCCCCGTCTCCAGCGTCACAAACCGGAACCACCGCTGAAAGCTCTCATCCTCAGGCAGCAGACCTTCGGTGATCGCAAACACCTTCGCCGCGATCCCGAAAAATAGGAGTTGAAACCCGAGCAGCACGGCCGCCACGGCATACGCCAGCGTATCCACGCCGAGGTTGACGAAACCCAGCGGCCGTTCCGCCGGCAGCAGCCACGCCATCAACGCCAGTCCGCCCAGCATCAGCGTCAGTCCCGGAAATAGAAACAGCCACCGCGGCGAGTACATCAGCAGAAACCGCAAGTGCCGCCAGCCATCGCTCCACGTCTTCAGGTGCGGAGGCCGGCTCCGCCCATCTTTCTGCAACGTCGTCGGCACCTCGACGATCGTCTGCTTCAGCAGCGCCGCCTTCACCACCATCTCGCTGGCAAATTCCATGCCCGTCGTCCGCAGCCCCCAACGCTCATACGCCGCGCAGGAGAACGCGCGAATGCCGCAATGAAAGTCGCCGATCGGCGCGCGAAATAGCACGCGCCCCAGCCGGCTCAACACCGGATTCCCCAAATAGCGATGCAGCGCCGGCATCGCCCCCGGCCCAATTCCACCCTGGAAGCGATTGCCCATCACCAGGTCCGCACCCTTGCGCAGCTCGGCCAGAAACCGCGGAATATGCGCAAAGTCATAGCTGTCATCTGCATCGGCCATCAGCACAAACCGCCCGCGGGCCGCGGAGATTCCCGCATTCAACGCCGCTCCATACCCTCGCACCGGCACAGAGACCACGCGCGCACCATGCTCCGCCGCTATCGCCTGCGAGCCGTCGGTAGACCCGTTGTCGGCCACCACCACCTCGCCCACAATGTCATTCTCTCGTAGCGCCGCCAGCGCATTATCGACGCACACCGCCAGCGTCTCCGCCTCATTCAGACACGGCATCACGACAGTCAACTCCACGGCTTCCTGGCTCATCGCGCAGCCTCACCCGGCAAATTCAGCGGCAGCGCATAGAACGCCGTCTCACCCAGCCTCACCCAGCCAGCCGCCGCCGGATGAACCGCATTCATCTCGTCCGGATCGAAGTAGCCGACCAGCACCTTCGCTCCCTGGGCCCGCATCACAGCGTACGCCTGCTCACGATTCGGTAGCGCCCCAAGCTGGTCGATCAAATGTTTCGGTGACGGCTCATACATCTCCGTCAGGATCTGCACCCCCGCCAGCCGCGCCCAGTAGTGGTCGTCGAGGCAAGCCTTGGTGCCGACGCAGGCGATCTCGTCGCCCGGCCTCACACCCATCGCGCGCAAGCCTTCGGCCGCTCCAAAAATCTCCGGGTACTGCCACCCATGCGCAAGCCCTGCAACCGATTGCTCGCGCCGCTCCCGCAAAGCTACGCGTAATGTTTCGCCCAACGCCAGAAACGCCAGCAGAACAACCAGCATACCCGCACCGGAACGCAGCGCCGAGGCCGGAAGCAAAGCACGCGCCTCACTCTCCGCCCGCACTTCGAGCGCCGCGAACAACGGCAGCAACACCGCAAAATACGCCACCGTCACATACCGTTCTTCAACATTGACCAGCCCATAAATGCCCCACATGGCCAAGCCAAGCCCCACCGCCGGCCACCAGAAGGTCGTCTCCCGCAGCCTCAGCCGTGCCCCCGCAAAAAGCAGCAGCGCCAGCAAAATCAACGGCTCCGGATGGTTCAGCAAATACCGAAACACCAGCACCATATTCCGCTCATCACGTTTCGCAAGCTGCCCCAGTTGGATATGCGGCACAATCCGCTCGTTGAAGTACGTCGCATCGAACCACGCCGGATAAGTCCCCAGCGCATGCCCCTTGTAGCTATAAATCCCCGGCTGCGCGAGCAGTTGTTTCTCCGGATGCACCAGCGTCGCTGTCGCCGCTCCGAAGTCTTTCGTCATCCACGGCTCAAGGTGCATCTTCTCCGTGCCACCGACATACCAGGCATAGTTCAAGCTGCCCGAATCCCCAAAATCGAACCTGTGCTTCTGCCGCGAAAGCGCCGCCACATACGGCCCCGCCACCGCCGCAAAGACCACCAGAGCCAACGCTCCACTCGTAACCGCCCGCAACAAAGGCCGCCGCTGCGCCCGCCACTGAAACAACACCAACACCGCAATCGCGAGCAGCGCCAGCAGGAACGCAAACGACTTCGTCAGATAGGCCAGCCCAAAGAACAGTCCCATCAGGGGCGCAAATATCAACCTGTCCGTCGCCAGCGCCTGTAACAACATCGCGAGCCCTGCGAGGATCAGCGCCTGCAACAACCCATCCGGCCCCACCCTGTTCAGCGTCAACTCCCGCTGCGCCGCAATCACCAGCAGCGCCACGCCCAGCATCTGCAACGCTTTCAATGACAGCACCGCCGGCGCCTCGCCCATCGCCTCGCGCAACCGCACCAGCGCAGTTACGAACCACAGCATCGCCGCAACCTGCGCAAAAAATACGACGAAGTTGACGGCGTAATAAACTCCCAACTCATTCGCCCGCGCCGGATGCACCAAACCCTGCGCCACACTCAACAGCGCAGGATACAGCGGATGCCAATACCCATTCACCGCATCCGCCCAGCGGTGCGCATGTAACAGGTCGGCGATGTCCATGTAGGCGACCGAATCGCCGTCGATCATGTACGGCGCGAACCCAGCCGCCAGACCCATCACCGGCACCAGCGCCACTAGGTACACGAGCAGCGGTCGTCGCAAGGTCGGGGCGTTCACGCGGGCTCCTGAAACCTATTCATGGCTGGCTCGCACAAGAATATCGCGGACGCGCCCAAAGACCTACGCCTTCACTCCGCGTCGTAGACATTGCGCAGCAGCTCCCCGGCCAGGCGGTGCATCGGGCGCAGCAACGGGAACCCCGCCAGCCGCAGCGTTAGCAACAGCATCTTCATCGTTTGGTCGAACAGAACCTTCGTGCGCCTCTGTTTCGGCGAGCGGTCATAGACCCAGAACAGGATCAGGCCCATTTGGTATAGCCACAGCAGCCGCGGCAGATAAGGCTGGATGTCCTTCGGCAGTTTCACCCCGGAAGCGACGACCGCGCTCTCGAAGAAGCCAATGTCCTGTTCCCGGATGTTTGCAGTCTCGCTGCTAAAGGGGGACAGAGGATGCTCCGGATCGGCGTGCGCGGAAAGTGCGCCGAGCAGGTTGCGGTTCGGTCCGAAATAGTCGAACTTCTCCGTAATAATCGTGCGCAGGCGCGCTTCGAGCGTTCGGCAAACCGCCAGCTTCGCTTTCAGGTCGGCCGACATGTCGACTTGCGCCTGCTCGTAAAACGCCATCACCAGCGACTCTTTGGAATCGAAGTAATAATACGCGGCGCCGAGCGCGACACCGGCTTCCGCGGCGATTTCGCGCATGGTGGCACGGTCGAATCCGCGCTCGCGAAAAATCGCCAGGGAGGCCTTCAGGATGCGCGCCCGCGTCTCCTCCGCCTTCACCGTCACCGCTTTGTTAGCTGTGCGAATACCCGACTCCCTCTGCGCCCGCCGGACGATTGTCATAACCCGGGCGCACCCCACGGTTCCGCATTCTCGCAAAAATGAAAATGTTGAACACATGCATGATGCCAAGGATCAGCAGCACCACGCCAATCTTGTAACTTTCCAGTTCGATAGCCTGACGCAGTGTCGTCAGCGCCTCGGTAGTCTTCAACGCCAGACTAATGTATCCGATGTTGATCAGGTAAAAGCCGACCACCAGCAAGTGGTTTACGGCGTCCGCGAGCTGCGAGTTGCCGCGAAACGCATCAACCAGAAAGATTCTGCCATTACGATGCAACGTTCGCGCAACCCAGATGGTTAGAGCGATGCTGATTGCCAGATAGCTGAAGTAAACGGCGGCGATATTCATTGAAGTCTCCTTGAATCCGTAATTCTGAACATGTTCAATTATTAAGATACGCTGTTTCTGCGTTTAATTGGAAAATATTTGAACATGTTCATTTATTCTTGCCGGAAATATCGCCAGCATAACCCCGAAGGGCTACAAAATGTACCGACTCAAATCCTGGTTCTTCACAATCTCCGCAACCTGCTGCTGCACATACTCGCGGTCCACCACCACGACCCGCTCCACCACGCCTTTATCGCCAGTCCGCTCCACCAGCTTCGGAACCTTCGTCGAGACCGCCACACCCTCCACCGGCTTCACCAGGTCCGGAGCGTGGAAGCTGATCTCATCCAGCACTTTTTCCATGATCGTATGCAGCCGCCGCGCGCCGATATTTTCCGTCTGCTCATTCACCTGAAACGCAAAGTCCGCCATCTCGCTCAACGCTTCCGGCGTAAATTCCAGCTTCAATCCTTCCGTTTCGAGCAGCGCCACGGCCTGCTTCACCAGTGACGCCCGGGGCTCCGTCAGAATGCGCAGAAAATCCTCCACCGTCAGCGCCAGCAATTCCACCCGGATCGGAAACCGCCCCTGCAACTCGGGAATCAGGTCGCTCGGCTTCGAAACATGAAATGCGCCGGCCGCGATAAACAAAATATGGTCGGTGGAAACGTTCCCATACTTCGTATTCACGGTGGTGCCTTCGACGATCGGCAAAATGTCCCGCTGCACGCCCTCGCGCGAAATATCCGGCCCATGCCCACCCTCGCGCCCGGCGATCTTGTCGATCTCGTCGAGGAATACGATCCCCGCATTCTCCACGCGCTCCACCGCAACCCGCGTCACATGGTCCATATCGACCAGCCGCTGCTCCTCCTCCTGCACCAGGTACTCGAACGCATCGGCGATCTTCATCAGCCGCTTCTTCGTCCTCTGCCCAAACAAACCGGGCAGCATGTCTTTCAGGCCGCTCTGCTCAAATTCTTCTGGAGGCTGGTTGGAAATAATCTCGAACTGCGGCATATTCCGGTCGCGCACATCCATTTCGACGGTGCGCTCATCCAGCTTGCCCTCGCGAAACTGTTGCCGCAGCCGCTCCTTCTCCCGCGCCCGCTCCGCCTCGCTCTTGGGAACGACAGCCAGCTTCGGTTGTCCGTCCAAACTTTGGGGCGCCCCATTCATCGCGGCATCATCGCGATGAGCGGAGTCCACGGCATCCGGCACCGCCACAGGCCCGTGCGCCGCAGTACTCGCCGGAGCCGAAACACTCGCCCCCTGCGCCGCCAGCAAATCCACCAGCCGGTCTTCCGCCGCCAACTCCGCTCGGTCCTCGATCTCATCCAGCTTCTCTTCGCGGACCATGTCAATCGAAATCTCAACCAGGTCCCTCACCATCGACTCGACATCGCGCCCGACGTACCCCACCTCGGTAAACTTCGACGCCTCCACCTTCAGAAACGGCGAGTTGGTCAGCTTCGCCAGCCGCCGTGCAATCTCCGTCTTACCCACGCCGGTCGACCCGATCATCAGGATGTTCTTCGGCATAATTTCTTCCGCCAGGTCCGGCGAAAGTTTCTGCCTCCTCATCCGATTCCGCAACGCCACAGCCACAGCGCGCTTCGCCGCAGCCTGCCCCACAACATACTTGTCCAGCTCGACAACAATCTGCCGCGGAGTCAAATCATCCAGCGCAAGCGGTTGGTCTTCAGCGGTGCCGGGTAAATAAATTGCCATGGTTCAGGTAAGCTTCCTCATCTTACGAAGCTCGTCGATTTCCGCGAGGTCGCGGAGACGGCCGACAAACTGTTTATTTTGAACCAGATCGTCAACCGAAAGATAGTGAGCGACAATGTCTTCGTCAATGGCAAAATCTACTCGATTTGCCCACGCGTCATCGAAGTTGAGAGCAGAAATACTTTGCAGGATATCGATTCGGTTGGGTGCCACACCAAGCTGTAG
>DASRLB010000492.1:0-14549 GCA_035648695.1 Acidobacteriaceae bacterium
TGGCCATCTCCCTCGCCCGCCGCGGAGGCCACGCGCTGACTTTGTGGGCGCACTCGCCCGCGCACGCCGAGGAACTCGTCGACTCCGGCGAAAACCTCCGCTACCTCCCCAACTTCGTCCTCCCCACGGACCTCACCATCACCAGCGACCTCATCCGCGCCACCGCCGCCGCCGACATCATCCTCTGCGTCACGCCGTCCCAAAACCTGCGTTCCATCATGGAGCAGCTCTCCGCCCACCTCACCCCCGACCAGGTCATCCTCTCCGCCAGCAAGGGAATCGAGGACATCAGCTTCCTCCGCATGTCCGAAGTCGTCGCCGAATACGTCTCCAACCCCTTCGGCGCCCTCGGCGGCCCGGCCTTCGCGCAGGAAGTCGCGGCTGCGATGCCCACAGCCATCACCATCGCAACCGCAGACGAAGACCTCGGCAAATCCATCCAGGACGCCTTCACCTCGACCTCGCTCCGCGTCTACCGCAACGAGGACATCATCGGCACCGAACTCGGCGGCGCGCTGAAGAACATCATCGCCCTCGCCGCCGGTGTCGTCACCGGCCTCGACCTCGGCTCCAACTCCGCCGCCGCTCTCATCACCCGCGGCATGGCCGAAATGACGCGCCTCACCATCGCCTGCGGTGGCCGCGCCGAAACCATCTCCGGCCTCGCCGGCCTCGGCGACCTGGTCCTCACCTGCACCGGCGGCCTCTCACGCAACCGCACGGTCGGCATCGAGCTGGGCCGCGGCCGCCGCCTGCCCGAAATCCTCGCCAGCCTCAACGGCAAAGTAGCCGAAGGCGTCCGCACCACCACCGCCGCGCTGGGCCTCGCCGCCAACCACGGCGTCGAAATGCCTATCACGGAGCAGGTCGCCGCCATCCTCCACGAAGACAAGAGCGCCCAATCCGCCATCCACGACCTGATGACCCGCCCGGGCCGCACCGAATAGTGCCTCCGTATCGCCATGCCCACCACCCTCATCCTCCAACCCAAAACCGCGGACACCGCCCTCCACCTCCAGCGTGAGGAGCTGGTATCCACCCGTGCCCTTCTCGCCGAGCGCGAACTGGAGCTCGCAGACCTCCGCACCCACCTCAAGACCTTCGAAGGGCGCCACCTCCGCCAGGTTGGAGTCCTCTACGCCGGTCTCGACGACTGGGAGGCCCGCATCGCCGAGCGCGAAGTCGCCCTCTACGACTCCGCCACCGCCCGCGACCGCGCCGCCCATGCCCGCCACCGCGCCACGGAAACCCACCAGGCAGCTTTTGCCGACGCCCGTGACGCCGAAGAAATCGACCCCACTCCCGACCTCAAGCGCCTCTTCCGCGAAGTCGCCAAGCGCATCCATCCCGATTTCGCCCGCGACGCCGAAGACGCCGCCCACTGCACCCGCCTGATGGCCCGCGCCAACCAGGCCTACAGCCGCGGAGACGCAGACACTCTCCAGCGCATCCTCGACGACCACCACGAAACCCTCTCCATCGACGGCGAAGACACCACCGCCGAACTGCTCCGCATCGCCCGCCAGCTCCGGCACGCGCTGCGCGACATTGCGGCCATCGACCTTGAGCTCGCCACGCTTCCCACCAGCGAAATCGCCCAGCTCAAGCACGATGCCGACCTCGCCGACCTCGAAGGCCGCGACCTTCTCACCGAGCTCGCCACCGGTATCCGCGAGCGCATCGCCGACGCCCAGCGCCGCTACGAATTCCTCGACCGCCAGATCTTCGCGTATGGGAAATAGCTCTAAGCATACGGAAGCCAGCGCCGCGAAATTCGCGCTGCAACACATCCCGCAATCGAGCGGCTCAACCATTGCGCTATCTTCCGCCCGCTCCGGAATCTTCGCCCGCGGCCGCAGTGACGCCGCCAACAACACCGCCCACGCCGACTTCAAACTCGGCCTCCAGCACTACACCGCGCAGGAATTCCCCGGAGCCGCCGCCCACTTCCAGCGCGCTGCCGAAGCCGGCCACGCCGACGCCCAATACCGTCTCGGCATGATGCTCGGCGACGGCATCGGCGTCCCGCAAAATTTCGAGCAAGCCGCGGTCTGGGACCGCCGCGCCGCCGAGCAGGAACACGCCTACGCCCAGGCCAACCTCAGCTACCGCTTCTACTCCGGCGAGGGCCTGCCACAGGACTTTGCCGCAGCCTTCTTCTGGTGCGAAAAGGCCGCCCGCAACAACCTTGCCTGGGCGCAGTGCAACCTCGGTCTGATGTACCGCAAGGGCGAAGGCGTCCCCCGCGACTACGCGCAAGCCGCCTTCTGGTACCGGCAAGCCGCCGCTCAAAACTGGCCCGACGCGCAACAGGAGCTCGGCGCGCTCTACTGCCGCGGCCAGGGCGTCCCCCGCGACTACGCCCAGGCCGCCCACTGGTACGGCCTCGCAGCCGGCCAGGGCCACGCCGCCGCGCAGTACGATCTTTCCCAGCTCTACCTCACCGGCCAGGGCGTCACGCCCGACTACGTCCAGGCCCGCGACTGGTGCCGCAAAGCCGCCACCCAGGGCCACCCCCAGGCCCAGCGGGACCTCAAAAAACGCGAATACCGCGACGCCTGAACTATTCCCACTTGCTCCCAAGCAACAGAAGAGGTATGTCATCCTGAGCATCGCGGAGGACCTGCTTCTGCAAGTGGCCCGTCTTCTTTCGCGAAACTTCGCTCCCTTGGCGACCTTGGCGTGAGGGGCCGTTGCCTGTTCTCCGCTTTCATCCCTAAATCAACGTCGAAACCATTCGCCGAGCGGATAGAGCTACTTTTCACACCTATCCGTTGTGTATCGACAAAGCCTCACCGCCCATTCCCACCAAACCCTTTACCTAGAACGAACTTCCTCGTTGCCTATTTCCCATTGTGGGAACATCTTCTGTTTCTTATAAGCAACGCAACTTCAAAATAATCACGGATTTGCGACCTCGATCCCTACTCTCCGGTCAACGCCACCGCGTTGAAAAGGAGATCCTCCAGTGCTCAAAAGATCCGTACGATATTTCACGCTTGCTCTCACCCTGGTCGCATTGACCGCAACCGTCCGCACCGCTCACGCCCAATCCACAGGCCCCTGCACGGACCCCAGCAACCCCTGCGTCGTCACCGGCACCGACCCGCAACCCACCGGCGACGTCGTCACCGGCACCGACCCGCAGCCCACCGGCGGCGATAGCACCGACGATTCACAATCCATGGACGATCTGATTTCCTACCTCATCATCGTTTACGGCCTGGCGTAGCATGGAGACAGACACGACACAGGCAGCCACCTGAAAGGAGAGACCGAGATGCACATGACTGCTCTCGATCTCGTCTTTTGGGTGGCCGGATTTCTAAGCAACGTCGTCCTGCTCTTCGTACTCTGGAAGAGGCATCGCGCCCACCGCTTCCCCATCTTCACAACCATGATCGCGTTCGCTATCTGTCGAACGCTTGCCCTTTTCTTCACCCACCGTTACGGGAGCGGCCGCGCCTACTTCTACGCCTACTGGACGCTCGCCATCGTCGACGTCGCGTTGCAGCTCCTGGTCCTCTACGAAGCGGCTTCGCAGGTATTCTGTCCAGGCGGCCACTGGGCGCCCGGCGTCCGCCGCATCTTCCTCTGGATGATTGCCGCCAGCGCGATACTGGCCGCCGGCCTCGCCTGGCTCGCCAACCCCGAATCGGAGACTATCAAGCGAGCTGTCGTCATCCGCGGAAACTTTTTTGCTTCCGTCCTGATAAGCGAGCTCTTTGTCGGTATGATCGTCCTGTCGGTCACAACAGGTTTACCTTGGCGCACGCATGTTGCGCGGATCGTACAAGGTCTGGGAGTAGTTGCCATTGTCGGCATCCTCGTCGAAGCATTGCAGAGTTCCTTCGGACATTTCAGAGGCACGGACGTATACCAGTTCCTCTCTCATATCCAGATCGGTACGTACATGGTCACACTGACATTCTGGAACATCACCCTCGCAAAAGACGCGCCCGAGCCGCGCGCACTGCCCGAGCAGCTCCGTCGCCAGTTGCTCCATCTCAATGACCGCACTGCGCTCGCCCTCGACTATCTGCGGCTAAGGGGACGAGCATGATCGCGCGCCAGCATCTCTTCCTCATCATCGTCGCGATCTTCGCTGCGGCGCTGATAGGCACCGCAATCTACTACCTGTTGCGTGCGCACCGAGCTTCCAAATCCACCTGGGCCGGCATCCTTGCTCGCCTGGCGCCAGTCGACAATCGCAACATCGCCATGGTCGCCCTCGACCTCATCGACGACCAAGGCAACCCCCGCATCGGTGGAATTCCCGAATTGGAACCAGAGGCAATCTGGGGACTCCTCGGCGGCCTCAACGGCCTCGAAGTCCTCGGCGCCAACTGCGACGTCCTCATCGATCTCGCCGCCTACGTCCAGCTCTGGTACCCCGAAGCCCTGGTCGTCGCCGAGCAGCTTCGCCTCAACGCTCGCGAAATCAAGTGGCACATCGAGCGCCTCCAGGGAGCGTCCCAGACCGGCAACCTCAAATCGTCGTTCCCCGACTACGCCCAACGCGCCGCCGCAACCTATTACCTGATGACCCGCCGCCTCTTGGACCTCTACGCCTCCGCCGACCTCTCCACCCTCACCGAGCTCCAGGCAGCCCTCTAAACCCCATCCCCAAATACGTCATCCTGGGTTTGAACATGTCATCCTGGGCTTGAATATGTCATCCTGAGCAACGCGAAGGACCTGCTTCTGCACTTGTGGTACCTCTTACGCCACCCGCCGCATGAACACAGCCGCAACCGTCCCAATCACTTCGATCTCTTTCCGGTACCGCCACCGCCGATTGCTCTCAAACGACAACGGATGCGGCACCAGAGTCAGCCACTCCGATTCCTTATCCAGCTCGCAGAACCCCGAAACATACCCCTTGCGCGTCAGCAAAAAATAAATCGGCCGGTCGAACTCGTTGGTCCACTCCCGTCGTCCCGCGATCGCCCGCTTCCGCGTATCGATCAGCACAATCGACCCGGCCTTCACCATCGGCTCCAGCGTCCGGTCGCGTTGCCCGATAATCCCGCGCCGATAATGCACCGGCACCACGCCCTGCTCCGCCGGCAGCAGCACGGTCTCCTCCGGCGGAGGGTCCGTCACCAGCTTGTCCGGCAGCCACAGCTTCGCATGTTCTTCCAGCGCCCCCTCCACCAGCAACAGCGTCGCATTCGGCCTGGACGACTGTTCCAGTTGCATCGGATCGGCGCTCGCCGGCGTACACATCCCCAGCATCTGCTCCGCGCTCAGCCCGTAGATCACGGCCAGCACGATCAACTTCGTCGCGGAAAGCCCCCCATCCTCCCGCTCCACCCGGTCCAGCCAGCTCGCCGAGATCTTATATGCCGGGTTCCCCCACTGCTCGGCCAACCGCGCACTGCGCTCCTCGACCTCTCTCAAAGTCAGTTGCCACTGCACGCGCGCCGCCCGAAGTTTCCCGCCAATCCCTTCCATCAAGACTCCTCAAAACCACAGGTGCATCGGTACGACGATCTTACATCAGCCCAAAACAACCGATCGCCCCTCCATCGCAACCGGATATTTCGCGAAAACAACTCCGCAAAACGGCCGTTCTTGACGCGCTGAAAACCCCCAAACTCAGACAAATCCGCCAAATACCCCTTTTCTGTTGCGTCCACGCAACAGAAAAGTCTTACTTGCTGTCATTTCAGCGTCATTCCCGCATCATGGAATCTCCACCGCGAGACATCCGGCAACGGAACGCACCGATGGACGAGCAGAGCCGAGATGGAATGGAGCACTAGGAGTTGGCACCCCCAACTCCTAGCCGCTCCGATGCTCTCGTTAACAGCCGCTTTCCTCCACTCCAACACAGACTGCACCTGGAAACTTGCAACTGGCAACCGCCGGCACAAACCCCTGCCGACAAGGCGCAATAGGCCTTCTCGCCGCAGAAAAACACTGGCAACTGGAAACTCGCAACCGGCAACCGTAAGCCCCAACCCACTGGAGGCAAGCCTCTAACGATAAACTAACAACGATGGCCTTCAACTTCTTCGGCAAGCGCGACAATGACACGGAAGACCCCGCGGAACCTCGCTCATTTTTCGACCGCATGAAACAGGCGGTCACCCGCACCCGCGAAACCCTCGCCGACTCCATCGGCAGCGTCATCGCCCTCACCCGCGAGATCGACGAGGCCAACCTCGACGACCTCGAAGCGGTCCTCCTCGCCTCCGACATCGGCAGCGTGACGACAGCGGAGATCGTCGATAACCTTAGAGCCCGTGCCCTCCGCCAGGGCATCAACGACGGCGCCGAGCTCAAGCATCTCCTCAAGGCCGAAATCCTCCGCATCCTCAACAGCGTGCAGAAGCCCATCCAGCATCCCGCTTCCCCGCCTGAAGTCATCATGATGGTCGGCGTCAACGGCACCGGCAAGACCACCACCAGCGGCAAGCTTGCCGCGCTCTACCGCGCGGAAGGCCGCACCGTCCTGCTCTGCGCGGCCGACACTTTCCGCGCTGCGGCCATCGAGCAACTCGAAGTCTGGGCCGACCGTTCCGGCGTCCAGATCGTCAAGACGCGCCAGGGCGGCGATCCGTCGGCGGCCCTCTTCGACGCCCTCACCGCCGCCAAGGCCCGCCAAACCGGCGTCTGCATCGTCGATACGGCCGGCCGTCTCCACACCAAGTTCGACCTCATGCAGGAGCTCGACAAGATGCGCCGCACCGCCGAGCGCCTCGTCCCCGGCGCGCCGCACCAAACCCTCCTCGTCATGGACGCCACCACCGGCCAGAACGGCATGACGCAAGCCCGCCTCTTCACCGAAGCCGCGCACGTCACCGGCATCGTCCTCACCAAACTCGACGGCACGGCCAAAGGCGGCATCGTCGTCGCCATCGCCCGCGAACTGGGCCTTCCCGTCCTCTACGCCGGCGTTGGAGAAAAGATGGAAGACATCCTCCCCTTCGACCCCGCCACCTTCGTCGATTCGCTCCTTGACTAACTTCCATCCCGGTACCGAGTAGACTTCTCTGGATACATTCCGGAGAGTCCCATGCTGAACCGACGCAAGTTCCTCAAGACCAGCCTGACTGCCGGAGCCGGCGTCATCGCGCTGAACAATCTGGAAGCCGCCCCCCAGGCCGCCACAGAAGCACCAAGCGTGAATCTCGTCGCGCTCCCGCACCGCCTTCCGCCCCGCGATCCATCCATCATCCCCTGGCAGGAAAAGGTCCGCCGCGTCGGCCAAACCAACTTCACCGAGTACGATCCCGCCGTCATGAACGTCGACCAATGGGCCGACTACTGGCACTCCGCCGACACCGACATCGTCTTCGTCAGCGTCACCGGAATCCTCGCCTTCTATCCCTCCAAAGTGCCGTTCCATCGCCGCGGAAAATTCCTCCACGACCGCGACCTTTTCGGCGAATGCGTCGTGGCCGCGAAGAAGCGCGGCATGAGAGTCGTCGCCCGCATGAGTCCCGACCTCAACTGGCCCGACGCCCTCGAAGCCCACCCCGAGTGGGCCATGCGCCACGCCGACGGCTCCGTCCAGCACAGCGGCGAAGAGCCTCGCCTCTTCAAGACCTGCATGTTCTCCACCTACATGGACGATTACGTTCCCGCCATCATGCGCGAGATCAACACCCTCTACGACGTCGACTGCTTCTACACCAACGGCTGGCCCCCGCTCGGCAACCTGCCCGATTGCCACTGCGCGATCTGCAGCAAACTGCCCGCATCCGGCACGCCCGCCTACTGGCGCGTCTTCACCGGCCGCGTCCTCGAACTCTGGCAAAAGTACGACGCCATCGCCAAAGAGAAAGATCCCGACAGCTTTTTCTTCGCGAACTCCGGCGGCAACGTCCGCGGCGGCCCAAACCTCGACCGCCTCGGCAGGATCGCCGTCTGGTTTCAGGCCGACAACCAGGGCCGCACTTACGAAGACCCGGCCATCTGGGGATGCAGCCTGCAAGGCCGCGTCTGCAACGCCGTGCTCGATGGCAAGGTTGCGGCCAACGTCACAGCCGCCTACTCCACCGGCAACCCCGGCTGGCGCAACGTCTCGAAGACCCCCGCCGAGACCACGATGTGGCTCAACGAAACCCTCGCCAGCGGCATGGTGCCCTACCTCCACTTCGTCGGCGCGGAGAACAGCTTCAGCGAAGACCGCCGCTGGCAGGAAGTAGGCAAAGAGTATTTCCGCTGGGCCGCGCAGCACGACGCCCACCTCACCACGCGCCGCTCCATCGCCAACATCGGCGTAGTCATCGGACAGAGCACACAGCTTCTCTACCCCGGCCCCGCCTCCGCGCGCTCCCACACCTACATGCACGAAACAACGCAGGGCATATACGACGCTCTGCTCCAGGGCCGCTTCGCCTTCGACTTCGTCCACGAAGACCGCCTTGAACCCGAACGCCTCACCAAATATCGCGTCCTGCTGCTGCCCAACGTCGCCATGCTCAGCGACCGCCAGTGCCGGCAACTGCGCGACTACGTCCAAGCCGGCGGATCGTTGATCGCCAGCTTCGAGACCAGTCTCTACGACGAGAACCTCAAGCCCCGCACAGATTTCGGCCTCGCCGATCTCATGGGCATTGGCAAGTCCGGCGACGCCATCGGCACCAACGGCAACGCTTATTCCGCGCGCATCGAAACCCCAACCCACCCCATCCTCGACGGCTTCACCAACACCACCTGGATCGCCGGCGCGCAAAACCGCGTCCCTCTCAACCCCACCGAAAACCCCGTCCTCACTGTCGTCCCGGGCTTCGTCCGCTATCCACCCGAACTCGCCTACCCGCCCGATCCGCACACCACGGAACCGGCCGTCGTCCTCCGCGAATCCGGCCCCAGCCGCACCGCCTGGTTCCCCGGAGACATCGAGCGCACCTACTGGATCACCGGCCACGGCGACCTGCTGCGCCTGCTCCACAACACCATCCGCTGGGCCACCCGCGACGAACGCGTCGTCCACATCGACGGCCCCGGCCTCATCGAAATGTTCTGCTGGGAGACCGCACCCGGCTACGCCGTCCACCTGCTCAACTACACCAACCCCAGCGCCCACCACGGCTGGCTGCGTTCCACCCACCCGCTCGGCCCGCAGAAAGTAACGATGAAACTACCGCCCGGAATCAACGTGAAGTCAGTCGAACTCCTCAAGTCAGGACAACGCCCGTCCTTCGCATTTCAGAACCAAACGCTGCATTTCACCATCGCTTCTCTGGAAGACTACGAAGTAGCCGCGATCACCATCACCTGAGCGACGCCACGCACGACCGCTCTCGCCCACACCCCACAAATTCGTCATCCTGAGCGAAGGCACGCGCTCTTGCGGGCCGCAGCCGAAGGACCTGCCAAGCCGCCAGCGCCACCAAAACCGCCCGGCCCGTTCAACCACCAACCCGCACTCGTCTTCCGCCAACCTCCCCAGAATTGTCATCTCGACCGAAGCCTGAGGCGCAATGCACGCTAGTAGCGAACCACCGTCCGCTGCCTGATATCGGCCGACGACGACCCCACTTCGATCAGATAGCTCCCATGATTACTCTGCCACCCATGCGTCTTGTCATCCCAATACGCAAGGTCTTTCACTGTAACAGGCAAAGCAACCGTCTTCGTCTCACCCGCCTTCAGGAACACTCTCTCGAATCCCTTCAACTCTTTGACGGGCCGGTCTACGGAACTTCCCAGGTCATGCACATAGAGTTGCGCGACCTCCGCGCCATCTCGATCGCCTGTATTCGTAATGCTGAATCGAACGGTCACGCCCTTCGCATCGGACAGCTTCGAAGCCGACGGTTTAATCGGTGAATAAGTAAAGGTTGTATAAGACAGGCCATACCCAAACGGAAATAGAGGAGCAATATGCTGCTTATCGAACCACCGGTATCCGATATAAACGCCCTCTTTATATCTAATATTGAACGTGCCGAACTTCTCCTGGATCAGTTTTGAATTAGGCTTGCCGCCACCCCAGTAATAGGTCCCATCCGGCAATTTGTTGTAGTCGTACGCCGGACTGTCCCTGAACGTCTTCTCAATGCTGAACGGCAGCTTCCCGGAAGGGTCAACCTTGCCACTAAGAATATCAGCCAAGGCAGTGCCTCTCTCCTGGCCAAGCAGATAAGCAAACACCATCGTCTTCACCTTCGGAAGCCACGGCATCGGGAAGCCATTGCCGCCGGAGAAAATTACAATCAGGTTCTTATTCAGGCCCGCATATTTATTTATATTATCCTCGACGCGCGGCAAGTCATACGGCACATCCGACCCCTCACCCGCCTTCTTCGAAATAAAATAAAGAACCGCATCGGCAGACTTTATCTCATCCTCGTCGTCCGTAGTCAGGCGCACCACCCTGTCGCCGTACGTGCTCTTCAGGCCGGCCATAAAATCGACATGGTCGTAACCCTCGACGGCCCCGCTGCCCAGTCCACCGTAAACTTCGAGCGCCTGATCGTTCCCCAGCACCACGAGTTTCTTCACCTTCTCCGGCTCCAACGGCAATAAATTTCCGTCATTCTTCAGCAGCGTAATTCCCTCTTCGGCGGTCTCCAGTGCAACCTCTTTGTGGCCATCGATCTTCTCAATCAGTGCCGGGTTGCGATAAGGCCGGTCATATACGCCGCTCTTGAAGAAGGAATACAAATTGGCAAAGACCATCGCATCCAGGTCCTTTTCGATAGCAGACTTCTTTTCAGGATGAGCGGCGATTTCATCCGTAACATACTTCGCGAAAAGTTCATTGTCCGACATCAATAGGCTATGCCCTGAAGTAAGCTCCAACTCCTGCCTGTCTGGCCAGTACATACTGTTCGCCCAGTCGCTCATAATAATGCCCTTGTAGCCATATGTATCGCGCAATATATCCCGCGATAAAGGAGTATCGGCCGCGCCCGGGTACCCGTTCACCAGATTGTTGCCGGTCATAACTGCCAGTGCGCCTCCCTGTTCGATCGCAGCTTTGAAAGGAGCAAGGTATATTTCATGCAGCGCGCGTTCGCCGACAATTACATTCGCGTCGTGGCGGACTACTTCCTGTTCATTTCCAAGAAAGTGCTTTACTGTGGCAATGGTTCCCAGGCTCTGCATTCCCTTCACATAACTCACGCCAATTTGCGATGTCAGATAAGGGTCTTCCCCGAAGTATTCAAAATTACGCCCACCCTCCGAATTGCGATACATATTCAACCCCGGCCCCAATATCACGTTGATACCGTAAGCCTGGCTTTCTTCGCTGATACTTTGCGCGTACCGGTAAGCCAACTCCGGGTTCCAGGTTGCAGCCAGTGTCTGCCCGCTTGGGAAAGCCGTCGTCTTCCCAACCTTCACGCAAATATTCTTCGCGTGAATGCCCTGGGTCGCGTCGGAAAAGTAAACCGGCGGAATCCCCAGCCTCGCGACCCCCGGATAATGCATCTGCATTAAGCCGCCCGTAAGCGTCAGTTTCTCTGCAGAGCTCAGCCGCCGCACTACATCTTGCGCGCGGTCTTCGGCATTCGCCTTGCGATCGGCGTAGACCGCATTCGCGGGCAGGTCCGAGTGCATATAGATGGGCCGGAAGTCGAGCCCGCACAGTTGGTACTCGATCGCCTCCTGCGCGCGCGCCGCGCGAGCGCAAAGCACGGCGCCACTCGCCAGAATCCACAGAGCCACGAACTTTTTCATTCCCTCTCCCTGACAGTCTCCAAAACGATGACCGCAACGAGGTAAATTGTACGCGGTTGCAAAACATGGCCGCCGAACCGCCAACCGCGGTCGCACTTCATCGCTCTGTTTCCTTCCAACGCAGTGACGACCGCACCTCATGGGCCAGCAATCGATTGTGAACGATTGACAACCTCGCCCGCTAACCTCTACCATCGCCTCGGAAAGTCCTCGGCAGCCCGGGCAACAAAAAGCATAACGATACCACGCATGGAGCGGGATGAAACATGACTCCGATTCGGCGCGACCGTACGAAATCTGGTGGCACACGCATTACTCCAACATCTGTCACGCCATAAAATCTTTGAACGGGACGACAAGCCAACATGAGCCTCAACCACACCGAAATCTCTCGCCGCAATTTTCTACGCTCCTGCGCCGCCGGCACGGCTGTACTCGCAACCGGCTCGCTCTGGGGCCTTGGCCCGAACGCGGCGACGAAAGGCCCGGCCCGTCTGACGTTTGCCCTCGACCAGGACTGGCTCTTCGCGGGCAAGGCCGCCTCGGCAGCCGCTGAAGCCGCCTTCACCAAAGTGACTCTGCCCCACTGCGTCTCCAACCTCTCGTGGGAAAGCTGGGACGCCGATTCCTGGCAAGACATCTGGCTCTATCGCCGCCACTTTTCCACGCCCAGGGACTTCGCCAACCGCCGCGTCTTCGTCAAGTTCGACGGAGTCATGGTCACCGCCGACGTCTCCATCAACGGCGCGCCGCTACCCACCCACAAAGGCGGCTACCTGCCCTTCACCCGCGAACTCACCCACCTCCTCAAGCCCGGCGACAACGTCCTCGACGTAAAGGTCGACGCCCGCTGGCAGAACGTCCCACCCGCCGGCTCGCCGCGCGGCACACGCCAGGTCGACTACTTCCTCCCCGGCGGCATCGCCCGCGGAGCCAGCATTTACGCGGTCCCCGAGACCTTCATCAGCGACGTCTTCGCCAAGCCGGTCGACGTCCTCAAGCCCACGCGCCGCCTCGAAGTCGCCTGTTCCATCGACGCCGCCTCCGCGTCCCCCGGCCCGTTCCACCTCGAAGTAAAGCTAATGGACGGCCCTCGCATCGTAGCCTCCGCACGCAAGAATTTCGCCATCGCGCAAGCCGGCAAAACCGATGTCGCTCTCACCCTCTCCACGCTCAAAGACATCAAGCTCTGGGACACCGAAACGCCCCACCTCTACAACGTCGTCACCACCCTCTACACCGGCAGCGAACCGCTCCACGACCACCACACCCGCATCGGTTTCCGCGACGCTAGCTTCACCGTCGACGGTTTCTTCCTCAACGGCAAACGCTTCCATTTCTTCGGACTCAACCGCCACGAGCTCTTCCCCTACACCGGCTACGCCATGCCCTCGCGCGTCATGCGCCGCGACGCCGAGATCATCCGCAAGGACTTCAACTGCGACATCGTCCGCTGCTCTCACTATCCGCAGACAGAGGCCTTCCTCGACGCCTGCGACGAGCTCGGTTTGATGGTCTGGCAGGAGCCGCCCGGATGGCAGTACATCGGAGACGCCGCCTTCCAGGACCTCGTCGTCCAGAACGTCGGAGACATGATCGTCCGCGACCGCAACCATCCCGCGATCGTCATCTGGGGCGTCCGCGTCAACGAGTCCGCCGACAACCAACCGCTCTACCGCCGCACCACCGCGCTCGCCAAATCCCTCGACGATTCACGCCCCACCTCCGGCTCCATGACCCACAGCACCAATTGGCAAACCGACTGGCACGAGGACGTCTTCGCCAGGGACGATTACAGTGCAGCGCCAGACGGCACCCTCCAGATCATTGAGCCCCTCCCCGGCATTCCCTACATGATTGCCGAAACCGTAGGCCAGCGCACCTATACCGAAAAGGGATTCGGCAACACCTACCGCCGCGCCGCCGATGTCACCGTCCAGTACAAACAGGCGCTCTACCACGCCCAGGCCCACGACCGCGCACGCGCCTGGCCCCGCATGAGCGGCGTCATCGCATGGTGCGCCTTCGAGTACGGCAGCCCCAACAACTCCCACAAGGGAGTAAAAAATCCGGGCGTCGCCGACGTCTTCCGCATCCCCAAGCTCGGCGCATCGTTCTACCAGGCCCAGGTCCACCCCTCGGTTCGTCCCGTCATCGTTCCCAACTTCTATTGGGACTTCAGCCCCGCCGCCCCGCACGGCCCCGGCAAAGATGCAATCATCTTTTCCAACTGCGACCGCCTCGAACTTTTCATCGACGGCAAGCCCCACGCCACGCTGCAACCCGACCGCAAGGACTACCCCAACCTCCTCTACCCTCCCTTCTTCACCGAGCTCGAACTGGACGGCACCAGCCACCCGGAACTCCGTATCGACGGCTACGTCGGCGGCCACCTCTCGCTCTCCCGCTCCTTCTCCTCCGACGCCAGCCAGGACCAGTTCGCCCTCCACGCCGACGATGCCGCCATCGACGGCGACGGCGTCGACGCCACCCGCGTCGCCTTCCAGGTCACCGACAAATACGGCGCGCCACGGCTGCTCGGCGGCGGCAACGTCACCTTCGAGCTCACCGGCCCCGGCGTCCTGGTCGGCGACAACCCCTTCTCCCTCACCGAAAGCGGAGGCGCCGGTGCCATCTGGATCAAGTCCCAGCCAAACAGCTTCGCGAAGGTTCTCACCCTCAAGGCCACCCACTCCTCGCTGGGCGCGAAATCTGTCCAGATCCACACCCTACCCGACGCCCACATCGACAGAATCTAGGCGGCAACACCGTTTTCCTCGAAGCTCTAACCCGGATTTCTCACGAGCGATTATGTATTGGCAAAAAAATATATAGCAAAAGGCCGTATTTTCTGTCATAACAGCGTTGTCAGACGAAGTTATAAAACAGAAAAAGGACGGCCT
>DASRLB010000493.1:0-5085 GCA_035648695.1 Acidobacteriaceae bacterium
ATCCTCTGGCACATCCTCAAAATCTATTCGCAGCACGGCATCAACGACTTCATCATCTGCTGCGGCTACAAGGGCTACGTTATCAAGGAGTTCTTCGCCAACTACTTCCTCCACACCTCCGACGTGACCTTCGACATGCACGAAAATAAGATGACCGTACACAACTCCGTCGCCGAGCCTTGGCGTGTAACACTCGTCGATACCGGCGAAACTACCGGCACCGGCGGCCGCCTCCGCCGCGTCGCAAAGTACCTCGAAGGCGACGACGCCTTCTGCATGACCTACGGCGACGGCGTTGCCGACGTCGACATTACCGCCTCCATCGCCTTCCACAAAGCGCACGGCAAGCTCGCCACGCTCACCAGCGTCCAGCCCGTCGCCCGCTTCGGCGCGCTCGGCCTCAAGGACACGCAGATCTACTCCTTCCAGGAAAAACCCAACGACGAAGGCGGATGGATCAACGGCGGCTTCTTCGTCCTCTCGCCGAAGGTCATCGACGCGGTCACCGACGACGCCCAGATGTTCGAGCGCGAACCCATCGAGCGCCTCGTCGCACAGGGCCAGGTGCATGCATTTTTTCACCACGGCTTCTGGCAGGCGATGGATACGCTCCGCGATAAGCAGCACCTCGAAAACCTCTGGAGCAAAGGCAAAGCCCCCTGGAAAACCTGGTAGAAAAACTTTCCAGGCTTTTCATTTTTGCTGGGAATGGCAGGCGACAAGAGCGTTTATCGTTAGTAATCGGCGCGGTCTGATGACATTGCGGCTGGCGCTGTTGTTGGCGGTAAAAGCGCTACAGTTGGTTTAGCTATGTGTCCCATAATTCCACTAGACGGGGAGGGACGGGAACAAAGAAAGCACCTTTGCAATGGCGCCTATCAACGTGGAGGCTGTGCTAATTTTTTTTGTAATGGCGTTGACTTCGGTCTGAATCACCTTCAACGCCGCATTGGTTTGGTCGATCTTAGGCTTCAAGGCAAGAAAAGCATCCGTATTAGTTGCCAGGTCCTGCTCATCGTAGGCCGTAATAATGTCGTAGACCTCCTCCATCGCGCCGTGAATCTGGTCCTTGGCATCGATTGTCGAGGCCTCCCAATATGCGTTGCCCAGCGCGTCATAGACCGCCTGATACGATGCGCCTGTATCGAGATTTTGGGATAAAGGGGAAGTTGGAGTTGCCATGCGATATCTCCTTGTTCATCTGTGCTTCTATTGCTTGACTGCCGGCACCGCTGTGGACGTGCTCGTCGTCGTCGATGTCGCAGCAGTCTGTAGCGTGTTGTAGTAATTCCCGAGATCCTCGCCAGCCGCCACCAGCAATGCGATGTTCTGCTGCAGCGAGGCCGGATTATTCCCCTGCGCTGCTGCCGCTAGAGCCTGATGAGTCAACTCCAGGGTATGAAGGGACTTCTGTAACTTGCTCAAAAGCAAATCATTGGCCTTCTGCTGGCTAACGATAGTCAACAGGATACGAATCTCAGCCCGTGTTTGCTCCGGGCCGAGCGCTGCTAGGTTATGGCGAATGAAACCATCTTGATCGGTGGACAGTTGAAGGTAATCCGCATCCGCTTGGCGACGCAAGACTACGATATCGCTATTCAGAAATTCGCAAACGGTCGCTATACTCGGGTTCATTTTCTGGGTAATTGCAGGAAGTGAACCTTTGACTTTCTTAGCAATTAGATATTCCCCCAAAGCCTTGACCGCCGTGCTGACTCCGTTCTGGACGCTGCTGTCCATCACGGGAATGTTTGGGACCGAGTTGCTAAGATCCGTCGCCACCGACGTATTAAGTGCTTCCAGATTTGCTCCTACGCCCGAGGCAGCGCTATCCAGGTCAGCCGGGGGCTTACCGGTAAGAGCAGTCAAGGAAGCAGCGTAAGTCTTAAGGCCATTGAGGACCGTTATCCTCGCCTGAAGCTGCTCAGGTGTGAGCAGCGGCCTCGGATCCGTGTAGGGATTCCAGGAAGGATTCTTCTCGTATGCATACACCGACGCCGTAATCTGTTCCTGCGACCGAAGGTCGTTTGCCGCGCGATAGGCGCTTTCGGAATTTGTAATCACCAGGTCGCTGGCGTCAGAGAAGGCCTTCACGTGCTTGGCTAGCGGCGAAAGGCACCCGGACGTGAACAAACACAATACAGCCGCGCACACCGGAGCCGCCCAGCGGCCAAGCAAGCGCGGACCCACAGGTAAGTTGATATTCAGCTCGGGATCCATACCCCGGATGGGAAACCCTATGCGTCGACTTGTCAAGAAGATTCGGGCCAACGCAACCAACTTCCGATTCACCGGCCATCGGAGGGTAATGAGTGGTACAAATTGTCTGGGCCCCAACCTTTCACCGGAGATTCTCAATGGCAAAGCGGATCGTTTTCTGCACAGACGGCACCTGGGACACCCCACGGATGAACGACAACGTTTACCGTCTCTACAAGGCCCTGCTCGTCACGGCTGACCAGGTAACTTTCTATGACGATGGAGTGGGAGCCGATACAACCGGCCTGGACCATATAGTTGGTGGCGCATTCGGCCAGGGTCTGATCCAGAAAGTACAAGATGCGTACACAAAGATTGCACATGTGTACGAGACCGGTGACAAGATCTACCTTTTCGGTTTCAGCCGCGGCGCCTTTACTGCCCGCAGCATTGCCGGCATGATCGCCACTTGCGGTCTGCCCACAGGCAGCTTCACCGACGATTGCGTGACCAAAACTTTTCAAGCCTATCGTGACCCTACTAACCGGGCGCAGCTCCTCGCGGGGCTGGGTGTCTGCGGCCTTGGCGACGCAACAATTCAGATGGTCGGAGTATGGGATACGGTCGGATCTTTGGGAATTCCTGCCATCTTCGGTGGTGTAGACGAAAAGGAATACGGTTTCCTCGATACGGGTCTGCATCCAGACGTAAAGAGTGCCTATCAGGCGTTGGCTGTGGACGAGCAGCGCGCCCAATTTCCGGCAACGCTGTGGATGTCGGTGCCTGCTCCCGGCCAAGTTATTGAACAGGTATGGTTTTCCGGCTGTCACAGCGACATCGGCGGCGGAACAGCGCTTGCCGGTGGCGTCGACGACTCAACCGAACTTAGTAACATCTCCCTCGGGTGGATGGCCGCCAAAGCGCAGGCGCAGGGACTAACCTTCGACCCAACACAGGCATCCCAGTTTGCCACGATGCCCGCCAAGTATGCGCTGGACGCCATCCACGAGAGCTGGAGGCCGGTAATGGGCGCACCGCATAATCGGCCTATCGATGAGAAGGCATCGGTATCCAATAGCGCTGCGGTGCGGATTCAGTATGCCCAAACGTATACGCCGCCAAACCTAACGCTGGGCGATGATCAGCTTCTCGCTGACACCTACACGCAGGTTGAAGTCGTCGATGTGAATGCGTTTTAGGTCGCTCATTGAGACTTATTAGTCCTCATAAGTCGGCTTGTGAGAAGCAATCGATAACTCGCACGTTGCGGATATAGGGGCATACTCGCGCTGTATGTACGAGGATGATCGCACTTTGCGCGATACCCCACCCGGTGTTGGGGTTGAACGGCTCGAGCGGAGTGCTGGGCGTGGGCGGGGTGGCGGGTCCTTCGGCTGCGTAGCTCGCAAAGTGCGCGAGCTACTCCGCTCAGGATGACAAAGTTGTGGCGGCGTGGAAGAGAGCGGTCGCGCTTTGCGCGATACCCCACCCTTCGCAAAAGGCGCGAAGGATGGGCCACCCGGGGTTGGGGTGGTTCAAGGCGAGGACAGGCAACGACAAAGGAAGAAGCAGATTCCCTACGGGAATGGAAAACAAGAAAAGCAAAGACAAGAGCAAATGCTGCGATCTCTCCACTGCGCAACGCGATGAAGCTACGAGGCTTCGGTCGAGATGACAAAGTTCTGGCTCGGTTGGGGATAGCGGTCGAGACGACAGATTTGCGGGGGTGTGGGAGCGAAGCGCGTTTAGTGCGCGAGCGAAGCGGTAGCGCCCATGGGGGCGGTGTTGCCGGTGGGGGCGGCGCCGGGCTTGGCGGCGGGAGCGTATTTGCTGGCGCATTTGGCCTGTAGCTGGGTGGCGTGGAAGACTCCGTCGCGGCCATAGGTGCCGATGGCGAGGGCCTGTGCGTCGTCCTTGAAGGCGTCGGGTGGGGGCTCGACGCCCTGGTAGTTGACGCGGAGCGTCTTGCCCTGCTCGATCAGCGTGAAAGTGGCGTTCGCGCCGGCGTGCTCGATGCTTCCGGGAGCCACGTTGCCGGCGACGCGGAGGTTGCGGGTGTAAGCCTTGTTGCCCATCGCCTGCAACTCGGTGATGGTGACGTAGTAGGACTTGCTCTGACTGCCGGCGGAGATGGCGAGCCAGGTGACGACTCCGACGACGAGGAGCGCGGCAACGATGAACTTGGTCGGGGATTGGGTCTTGTGCGGCACGAATCTATTTTAGCGCGGATGGGCGTCGGCTGATTTTTTCTTGCGGGAAAGTATTCTGCGACGGTTTTTGTGGGCGAACATCTACATAGCACTAGAGCAACTCTCCTGTTGCTATGGAGCGGATGAAGGTGTGCAGTACCGTTTTTCTGGGGGAAAACGGACATCGACCCCTCCGCCTCGCTATACACCCACAGGAGATTGCTCGAGCCGGTGGGTGGAGGTTTGGGGATATGTCGTCGGTGATGGGTCTGCTGGTACGTCATGCGTATGCGCTGCTGTTCGGCTGGGTGCTGCTGGAGCAGGCCGGGATCCCCGTACCCAGCGTTCCGGTGATGCTGGCCGCGGGCACGATGAGCGCCGCGCATAAGCTGCACCTGGCGTATGCGCTGCCGCTGGTAATCTTCGCGAGTTTGATTTCGGATTCGGCGTGGTACTGGCTGGGCCGGAAATATGGGACGCGGGTGATGAACGTGCTGTGCAGGTTTTCGCTGGAGGCCGCGACGTGCGTCGAGAAGACGCAGGGCACCGTCGGCAAGCGCGGGGCGTATGCGCTGCTGTTTGCAAAGTTCGTTCCCGGGCTGAGCACGATGGCGCCGCCGATTGCGGGGCAGGCGAAGATTCCGTACTGGAAATTTGTGGTGTACGACACGGCCGGCTGCCTGATATGGGCGGGGGC
>DASRLB010000494.1:0-8128 GCA_035648695.1 Acidobacteriaceae bacterium
TTCGTCGCCTGCTACAACGACACGCTCTTCCCCGAGACGGGCATCGCCGTCACGCGCCTCCTCGAACGCCTCGGCCACACCGTCGTCTTTCCCATCGAGCAGACCTGCTGCGGCCAGATGCACTACAACACCGGCTACCACGGCGAAGCCGTCCCTCTCGTCCGCCGCTTTGTCCAGACGTTCCGCGACGCCGAAGTCGTGTGCGTTCCTTCCGCCTCCTGCGTCGCCATGATGCGCGAACACTACGAGCTGATGGCCGAGCGCGAAAACGATCCCGCCTTCCTCGCCGAAGTCCGCAGCCTCCTCCCCCGCGTCTTCGAGTTCTCCGAACTCCTCGTCAACCGCCTCGGCCTCGAAGACGTCGGCGCGCACTTCGCCGACACGGTCACGTATCACCCTTCCTGCCACTCGCTGCGCATGTTGCACGTCGGCGACGCCCCCCGAAAACTGCTCCGCGCCGTCTGCGGCCTCACCCTCATCGAGCTTCCAAATCAAGAACAATGCTGCGGATTCGGCGGCACCTTCGCCGTCAAGAACGCCGATGTCTCCGCGGCCATGCTCACCGCCAAGGACGCCTGCGTCATCGAAACCGGTGCCAACGTCGTCACCGCCCTCGACAACTCCTGCCTGATGCAGATCTACGGCGGCCTCCACCGCGCGGGCTCCGCAGTCCGCACCATGCATCTTGCCGAAATCCTTGCCAGCGAGGCCCCCAGATGAGCGTCCGCGTCGGCAAAACCGCCACCGCTCCCGCCTTCCCCGTTGCCGCGCACACCGCTCTGGCCAACCAGCAACTCCGCGCCAACGTCGCCCGCGCCACCAACACCATCCGCTCCAAGCGCGCCATTCGCGTCGAGGAAATGCCTGACTGGCAGGCCCTCCGCCAGTCCGCCAGCGACATCAAGTCCCATACCCTCGCCCACCTCGACCACTACCTCACCGAGTTCGAGCGCAACTGCGAACGCGCCGGTGGGAAGGTCCACTGGGCCCGCGATGCCGACGAAGCCAACACCATCGCCATCGACCTCATCCGTCACTACGGCGGCACCGAAGTCATCAAGGTCAAGACCATGACCTCCGACGAAGTGCAGATGAACGTCGCCCTCGAAGCCGCCGGCATCACCCCCATCGAGACCGACCTCGCCGACATGATCGTCCAGATGGGCCACGACGATCCCTCCCACATCGTCGTCCCCGCGCTGCACAAGAACCGTTTCGAAATCGCCGAAATCTTCCGCCGCACCATGAACCTCCCCGACCTGACGGCCACTCCGGAAGACCTCGCCGCCGCCGCCCGTGACTATCTCCGCGACCGTTTTCTCCGGGTCAAGATCGGCATCAGCGGAGCCAACTTCGCCATCGCCGAAACCGGCGCCATCTGCGTCGTCGAGTCGGAAGGCAACGGCCGCATGTGCATCACCATGCCCGAGGTCCTCATCACTCTCGTCGGCGTTGAAAAAGTCATCCCCGCCTTCCAGGACCTCGAAGTCTTCCTCCAGCTTCTTCCCCGCTCCGCCACCGGCGAGCGCATGAACCCCTACAACTCGCTTTGGACCGGCGTCACACCAGGCGACGGCCCGCGGGCTTTCCACGTCATCCTGCTGGACAACGGCCGCACTGCGCAGTTGCTCGACGAGCGCGAGCGCGAAACCCTGGCCTGCATCCGCTGCGGAGCGTGCCTCAACGCCTGCCCCGTCTACCGCGAAACCGGCGGCCTGGCCTACGGTTCGATCTACTCCGGCCCCATCGGCGCGATCCTGTCGCCGCAGTTGCAGAACCTCGAACACTCCCGCTCCTTGCCCTATGCCTCGACACTTTGCGGTGCCTGTTACGAAGTCTGCCCGGTAAAAATTAACATCCCCGAAACCCTCATCCACCTGCGCGGCCGCATCGTCCGCGAAGACCAGAAAACTCTCAGCGGCATTTTCTCCGCGGAAAACCTCGCCATGCAGATCGCGGCCAAAGCGTTCCTCAACCATCGCAGTTACGAAGCGGCCCAGCGCCTCGCCCGCATGGGCCAGCGCATCTTCGAGCGCGACGGCCAACTCACCAACCTTCCCGGCATGGCCGGCGGATGGACGAAGTTCCGCGACCTCAAACCCATTCCGAAATCCAGTTTCCGCGACTGGTGGAAGGCACGCGAAAAGGGCTCGCCACAATGACCGCCCGCGAAGAAATCCTGTCCCGCATCCGCACCGCGCTTCCTGGCGACCCGCTCGACCCCGCAGCCTCGCACGCCTCCATCCCGCGCCTTTACAACCGCGCCGGCGCGCTCACACCCGAAGCTCGCCTTGAGCTTTTCATCGACCGCCTGCTCGACTACGACACCGAAATCGTCCAGATCGAAACAGCCGCCGAAATCCCCGCAGCAATCACTCATGCCGCGTGCGAAGAACGCCTCGTCACACCGCCGGACTTCCCTGCGGAATGGCTTCCGGGGAACCTCTCGATCGCCTTCGACAACAACCTCTCCACCGCCGAAATCGACGACGCGCAAGCCGTCCTCACGACGTGTGAAATCGCCGTCGCGTCGACCGGCACCATCGTCCTCGTCCACACCGGAGCGCAAGGCCGCCGCGCCCTCACGCTGCTGCCCGACCACCATGTCTGCATCGTCCGCCGCGATCAGGTGGTCGAGACCATCCCCGAAGCCTTCACCGCCATCGCCACACAAAGCGCGCTCCCCATCACCATGATTTCCGGGCCATCGGCCACGTCCGACATCGAAATGACGCGGATTCGCGGCGTCCATGGCCCCCGTCGGCTGACCGTCATCCTGTATGGGGCCACCAGCCCGTCGAAGTGAAAGACCTCGGTCGTCGGCGATTGACCTATCGCTAGTATATTGTGTTGTTTATGCATCATACCTCAAGTTCAGGACAAACTTCGCTGGCGCGCGGGTGAAGCGATTCCGTCCGTTTTTTCTTTGAGGTTAGTGGCGTAAATTGGCGGTTTTGCGCCAATCGAAGCCTTTATGTGCCACTTTGTGGCTTTTTACCGGAAATTGCGGACTTAGTGGCTTTTCGCGACCATTTTGCGCCAAAACGCGAGTTTGTTGCAGTCCGGTGAGCTGACCTCCGATCATCGGTTTCCCGATTTCGGGTGTTGGCGTGCGAAGGCAAGGCGGGTGGGGTTACAGGCTCGATTTACCAGTTTCCAGTTGCCAGTAAGGTGAGGCTGTGCGACGGCCAAAAGAAGCCGCCGGCCAACGGCCGGCGGCTTCAAAACACTATCCTCCACCCACTATCCCATGCCTTACTGCGGCATTGGAGCGGGAGTATCTGTCAACGGCTTTGGCGGGGCGGGAGGCTTCGGAGCGGTCAGCCCGGGGATACTCGGGGCGTGGCTCACGGTCCCTGTCGCCGCATCCTGCAAGCTGATCCCGTAGCGGTCCAGCGTGTTGGAAAGAATCTGTTCCAGCGACGCCCGGTCACGAGCATAGGCCGCCGTGGCGGAGATCAAATTGTTGGCCGCGGTCGCCAGATTGCGCTGCATTTGCAACACGTTGGCTGTTGTCGACGCCCCCAGCCGGTACTTCTTTCGTTCGGCTTCAAGGCTCTGTCCCGCGTAGTCGTTGGCCGACTGCGCCGCCTGCACCTGGGCGCGATCGTTGGTCAACGCATACTGCGCATTGATGACCTGGATGCGCACCTGCGTGTAGAGCTGCTGCAAACGCATCTGCGTCTGGCGGTACTCCATCTGGGAGCGCGCCTGGTCGGCCTGGGCAGTGCGGTTGCGCAGCGGAATGGAAAGGTTCACGCCGAAACCGTAATCCGGCGAAGTGTTATTGAGCACATTGCCCAGCGTGCTGCCGTAACCCGAACTCGGCACTTGCCCCGGTGGGCAGGGCACAAAATCTCCCGAACCGAGGCTCGTTGCGCAATTGAGATTGGGGTTCTGCGAACCACCCAGGCCGCTGCCGCCATAAAACGCGTACGCGTCGAGGACCGGCAACAGGCCGTTCTTCTCCGCGCGGATGGTGATCTTGTTGTTCTCCATCTCCAGCGCGGCCTGTTCCACCTGCGGATTGTTCTGGTACGCCTGCCGCACCAGGTCTTCCACCTGCATGTCCTCTTCCGGCAAGCGGTCCAGCCCGACCCGGTCGGTGGGCACAACCGGCGCGTTGGCCAGTTGCGGATCGTTCAGGTTGCGCGCGATCGCCTGCTTCATCAGCAGTTGTTGATATTCAAGGTTCGACTGCGACGAAATCAGCGCCTGTTTGTCGGTTGCCACCGCGGAGTCCGAGTTCACCACGTCCAGCGGCGCCAGCGTTCCAATCTGCAATTGCTTGCGGTTGTCCGCGGTCAACTGAGTCGATTGTTGCAGCGCGCGATCTTTGGCCTGCTCATCTTCGTATGCGGAAACCAGCGCCCAGTAGATGTTTTCGACCTGGTTGACGGTATAGATCACCTGCTGCCGGAACGAGGAGTCGGTGATGCGGCGGTCGTTCCTGGCCTGCACGATAAATCGCCGGTTGAGCCAGATGCAGCATCCCTGCAACAGGTGCTGGGTCGCCTCCAGGCGCAAAGTCGATTGCAGCGTCGGGCTGTAGTTCGACCGCTCACTGTTGGTCGTCGAGCGGTTGTTGTCGAACGTCGCGGTAAGGAACGTGCCGCTAGAAAAACCCTGCTGGAACTGGGCGTTGTAAGTCTCCGTGTTCTGCGCAAGCGTGTTCGTGCCGGTGATGAAGGTGGTCGACTGCTGCGAGTTCGCAGACTCATACTGAAGGTTGCCGGTCAGCAGCGGGTCCATGTTCTCCGGCTGCGGGCCGCCGCCGCTGGTGCTCAAGACCAGGCCCGAAGCTCCCGCGCCGCCGCCGCCTGCTCCACTTTCCGTCCCACCCGGGCCGCCGCCACCGCTGATGGTGGAAGTAGAACCGCCCAGCGTTCCCGTCACCAGTCCAGTCGAAACGCCGCGCAGCGACGAACCCGCCCTGGCACGCAGAATGTCCGTGTCGGCAATGTCGAGGTTGAT
This sequence comes from Acidobacteriaceae bacterium, assembly GCA_035648695.1. Taxonomy (GTDB): domain Bacteria; phylum Acidobacteriota; class Terriglobia; order Terriglobales; family Acidobacteriaceae; genus Granulicella. Next base: position 4,975 of record DASRLB010000494.1, read on the forward strand.
GCGCGCGATGGCGATGTCGTAATTGTTTTCGAGCGCCAGTGTCACTGCGTCGGCAAGACTCAGGTAAATCTTCCCATCGCGCAGGAGGTTGTCGAGGCGAGGCGTGTTCTGGAGGTGCGGCTGCGGGTACTCCACCGGCTTAAAGAGGTCCAGCGGGTTGGGCAGAAAGTGGTGCGGGTCCGTGTAGTCTTTCTGCGTGCCGCGCAGGTAGAGCGGCTCGGTCGCCTTGGGCTGCGGCGCCTGCGGCAGCCCGGGTGTACCGGTCGTATCGTTCTGCACCGGCTGCTGGGCCGCGGGAGCGGTGGGGTTTACCTGTGTCTGCGGCGTTTGCGAAGCCCCCGCCGGCTGTTGGACGATCGGCGCGCCCGCGTTGGCAGGCTGCTGCGCCCGCATCAGGCTCGGATCCACAGTGCTCATCACCACCAGAGCGGCGCACGCCGCTGCCTGCATATGCTTCAATTTCACGATCGGTTTCTCCACTTGCTCATTCAATACAGATTGCGCCGGACACAAAACGTCGCGCCTTTATTTGCGCGACCGTATGCGCATCCAAATTTACGCAGCGCCTTTGCGTTAGATACGGCGGACCCTGCCCGTTAGTTCCAGAGCGCCGGTCGTATCCGATATAGAAGTCTCAAGTATAGCAACGCCAGCCGCGAAATCCACGCCACTTGTGTGTCTTTGCATTGCCGCAGCTCTTTGGATTGCCGAAGATGGTAGGGTGCAATTTGTGACGAACTGGAAGCTCACCCTCAGCTACGACGGCACCGGCTTCCACGGCTGGCAGGTCCAGCCCGGCCTTCGGACCGTGCAGGGCAAGCTGGCCGAGGCCATCCATCGCGTCACCGGCGAAAGGCTGCTTCCGCAGGGGTCGGGCCGCACCGACGCCGGCGTTCATGCGCTGGCGCAGGTGGCTTCCTTCACCCTCGAAGCCGCGATTCCTCCGCCGAACCTGCTACGCGCGCTCAATGCCGTATTGCCCTCCAGCATTCGCATTCTGGCCGCGGAGCACGCCGCCCCAGACTTCCACGCCCGCCACTCCGCCGTGCGCAAAACGTACGAGTACCGCATCTTCGAGCGCCGCAGCTGCGACCGACCCGAAGCTCCGGACCGCGTCTGTCCACCGTTCGTCGCTCCATACGTCTGGGACTGCCGCTGGCCGCTCGACGCCGATCTCATGAGTCGCGCTGCCGACCTGATTCTCGGCGAACATGACTTCGCCTCCTTCCAGGCCGCCGATCCGGATCGCACTGCCCGCGAAGATGCTTCGGGCGAAGCCCTCAGCACCGTCCGTTGCATCTACGACTCCAGTTTCAATCGAACTACGGAATGCCTCCGCTACCGCGTCACCGGCAACGGCTTCCTCCACCACATGGTGCGCAACATTGTCGGCACGCTGGTGGAAGTGGGCCGCGGGGCGCTTGAACCTTCCGACATCGATCGCATCCTTCTCTCCCGCGACCGATGCAACGCCGGCCCGACCGCCCCGCCGAGCGGCCTGTTTCTGGTCTCGGTCGAGTACCCCGAGGCGGGCGCATGACCACGACTCTCGGCCGCATTGCGGCCCTCGCCGCCGACCGCCGCGTCCACCGCGCGTTCCATTGGCTGCATCTGCACGAGCTTCAGTTGCGCCAATGGCAGTTGGAGATGATCGCCATCCCCGCACCGCCGTTCGCCGAGTCCGCCCGCGCGGGCTGGTTCCTCGCCCGCTTCGCCGAGTTGGGCCTCGCGAATATCCACCTCGACGAAATTGGCAACGCGCTCGCCATTCGCTCGCCTTCTAAACCCGCGACCCTGAACCCTGGCCCCTCGGTCCTGCTCTCCGCCCACCTCGATACCGTCTTTCCCTCGGGAACAGTCTGCACGCCGGAAGAAGATGGCACCCGCATCCTCGCGCCCGGCGCCTGCGACAACGCCGCCGGACTCACCGCGCTGCTGGCCATCGCCGCCGCTCTGCAGTTTGCCGAACTGGCGCCCGCCTGCCCCATCCTGTTCGCCGCGAACGTGGGAGAAGAAGGCGCAGGCGACCTGCGCGGCATGAGGCATATTTTTTCAGGCGCGCACAATATCGCCGCCGCCATCGCTCTTGAAGGCAGCGGCAACGCCACGGTCGTCGACCGCGCGCTGGGCAGCCGCCGTTTCCGCATCACGCTGACAGGCCCGGGCGGCCATTCGTGGGCGGACGCCGCTCTGCCCAACCCGATCTTCGCCCTCAGCGAAGCACTCGCAGCAATTTCGCGCCAGCCCCTCCCGTCAACGCCCCGCACGACTCTCCATTGCGGGACTATCTCCGGCGGAACTTCGGTCAATTCCATTCCCGAATCCGCCACCGCCGACCTCGACCTGCGTTCGGCCTCCTCCGATCAACTCGACGTTACCGAAGCGCAACTGCTTCACACCATTCGCACGACCATCGACGCAGCGAATGCTCGCAACCTGCTGACTCTTGAAATCGCGCGCATCGGCAACCGGCCCGCCGCGACCCTGGCCGCGAATTCGCCGCTGCTCGCCAGCCTCCGCGCCGTCGACCGTCATCTCCACATCGCCACCGAGTCGCGCATCGGTTCCACCGACGCCAACTGGCCGCTCTCGCTCGGGATTCCGGCGCTCGCCATCGGCGCGGGCGGCACAGCCGGCGGCATCCACACCCTGCACGAGTGGTACGACCCCACCGGCCGCGAACTCGCCCTGCGCCGCATCCTGCTGCACCTGCTCGAGGCCTGCACGGTCGCCGCAGAAAGCTCCTCCGCCTTTCCTCGCAGCTCGTAGCTCGAAACTCGTAGCTGTAAAGTCACCCTCTCTCGAGCAGCCACAACTGCCGTTTCTCTGCGCTCAACAGCTCTCCGCTCCAAGCTGTCCAAGACCCGCTCTCCCTGCCGCCAACTCCCGCAGCGTTCGCCTTGATACACTCGCAACCGTGAGACTCCTCGCCATTCTCCCGCTCGCCTTCGCCGCCGCCCTCGCCGCACAAGCCCCCGACACCATCTACTTCCACGGAGACATACTCACCGGCGTCGGCCTGCACGCAAGCGGCAGCAGCACGCCGCAACACGTCGCCGCGCTCGCGATTAAGGACGGCAAAATTTCCGCTACCGGTCCCGACTCGGCGATCCTGCGGCTCGCCGACGGGCACACGCAGAAGATCGACCTGCAC
>DASRLB010000495.1:0-25985 GCA_035648695.1 Acidobacteriaceae bacterium
TCGTCGACGGCGGCATGCTCGTCCCGACCGGCGGCATGGGCTTTGTCGACAGCGGTCTCGGAGACTCCGGCGCATGAACGCAAAGCCCGCGTTCGCGGAGAACTCGACGGCTTCCGCGTGGCATTACCGCGCTGCGACCACGCTATCTAACGGCATCGTCGAGGCGACGGTTCTTCCCGGCGGCGGCCATCTGGCGGCATGGCGTTTCGTCGGCGGCGACAACACACTGTTCGAATCGCCGTGGCTCACCGCCGACCCTTCAACACCTGCGCACGCATCGCTCGCCGCGCAATACGGCGAGCCGGGAGTGGGAGAATTTCTCGCCTCATTCACCGGCCACGCGCTTTGCCTCGACGGCTTCGGCCCTCCTTCGCCAGCCGATCTTGACGCCGGCGTTGCGCTCCACGGCGAAGCGCCCGTCGCGACATGGGATTTTTCGTCTCCGCACTCAGCCTTCGCAAATCTTCCTGTCGCGGGCCTGCGCGTGCAGCGGCAGTTTCATCTCGCCGAAGCTGAGTCCGTCCTCCGCGTAGACGAGCGCGTTACGAATTTGCGCGCGACCGCACGCGATCTTCATTGGGTGCAGCACGCGACCGTGGGCACCGTCGGAGCGCGCGTCACCGCCTCCGTGAGCGACGGCCTCACATGGCCGCTCGACTACGAACACTCCAACCTCCTCGCGCGCGACACAAAATTCGAATGGCCATACGCACCCGGCGCTGACGGCCGGCGCGTCGACCTGCGCGAAATGCTTTCGCATCCACACTCCGGCTTTGTCGCGGCGATACGCCAAACGCCAACCCAAAAACACGGATTCGTCGCCACATGCGACGCCGCGTCGCGACTCGCCATGGGCTACATCTTTCTCTCCGAAATATTTCCGTGGCTCACCATCTGGGAAGAGAACCGCGCACGCCCCGATGCGCCGTGGTGCGGCCGGGTGCAGGCGCGCGGCATCGAGTTCGGCACAACGCCGTTTCCGCTCGGCAACGAGGCCGTCGACGCGCACGGCCCTGTCCTCGGAGCCGCCGTGTCGCGCCGCATCGGCCCGCACGAAACACTGCGCGCGCCCTGGCTTCTGTTCCTCGCAACGCTTCCGCAAGGCTGGACGGAGATCGAAGACATCACCCTCGACGCCGACGCAATTGTGCTGCGACAATCAGGTGCGCAGTTGCGACTCGCCGCAAAGGGCGCGCTCGCATTTCTCGACGCTGGCCCGAAGGAGCCATTCGCATGAGCGTTCTCGATCAACTGGAGCCGCAGACGCGCGCCTACGTGGAAACGCTTCTTCGCACGGGTGGCAAGCCGTTGCAGGAACTCTCCGTCGAGGACGCGCGCCAGTTCATGCGCGACCGCCAGCGCACGCCGCTTGAGCATCCATCGGTCGCCGTCGAAACGACCCATGCCGCCGGCGTCACGCTCACCATCGTTCGCCCCGCGCACCTCGCCGGGCCATTGCCGGCAGTCCTCTACATGCACGGCGGCGGCTGGGTGCTCGGCGGCATCGACACCCACGCCCGCCTGGTGCGCGAACTCGCCCTCCGCTCCAATGCGGCCATTGCCTTTCCGCACTTCGCGCTTTCGCCCGAATCGCGTTTCCCCGTCGCACTCGACCAGTGCATCGCCGCGCTAAAGTGGCTGCGCGAGCACGCGGCCGATCACGCCATCGACCCAACGCGCCTCGCCATTGCAGGCGACAGCGCAGGCGCCAACCTCGCTGCAGCCGTCGCCCTACACGATGCGCCGGCAGGACCCAAACTTCGCCTCCAAGCCTTGTTATGCCCGGTCCTCCTCGCGCCCGCCGACAGCGGCAGCTATGCAGAGTTCGCCAACGGCCTCAACCTCACGCGCGACGCGATGCACTGGTTCTGGGACCACTATGCGCCCGACGCAACCCTGCGCTCCGACCCGCGCATATCGCCGCTGCTCGCCCCCGGCGATGCCCTCGCGCGCGTCGCACCCGCATTCGTCATCACGGCCGAGTGCGACGTTCTCCGCGACGAAGGCGAAGCCTATGCCCACCGTCTCACTCAGTCCGGAGTGCCCGTCACCGCGATGCGGTTCTTCGGCGTCATCCACAATTTCTATGTGCTGGACGATCTCGCCGGCTCCGGCCCTTCACAGTCCGCGCTGCGCATCACGGGTGACGCGCTCAAAGCGGCACTCTATAGTAAGTAGTCGGCACAACACAAAGGTGGATTCGATGGCCCTCAACAAGTTCCTCTTACGCAGCGCGGCGACCGGCGCATTGGGCGGCCTGCTCTTCGGCTTCGACACCGCGGTCATCGCCGGCGCCACCTACGCGCTTACCGGTCAGTTTCACCTCACCCCGGGACAACTGGGCTTCACCGTATCCATCGCTCTGTGGGGAACGGTGCTTGGCGCGATCTACGCGGGCGACATCGGACAGCGCATGGGCAGCCGCGTCACCCTGCGCGTCATGGCCGTCCTCTATGTGCTTTCGGCCATCGGCTGTGCGTTTGCGTGGAGCTGGCCCATCTTTCTCATCGCCCGTTTTATCGGAGGCATTGCCATCGGCGGCTCCTCGGTGCTCGGCCCCGTGTACATCGCAGAGCTCGCGCCGCCCGCCTATCGCGGCCGTCTCGTCGGCATGTTCCAGATCAACATCGTTGTTGGAATCCTGCTGGCCTACTTCTCCAACTTCCTCATCGCCTCCATGCATCTCGGGGCAACCGAGTGGCGCTGGGAGTTCGGCGTTTCCGCGCTGCCCGCCGTGCTTTTTCTCATCATGCTGTTCGGCATTCCGCACAGCCCGCGCTGGCTCGTCACCAAGGGCCGTGTCGAAGAAGCCCGTGAGACGCTCACCATCATCGGCACGCCTGAGCCCGAAGTCGAACTGCAAGCGATCGTCGCGTCTATCCACGTCGAAACCGGCTCCCGCACGGAGCCGCTCTTCGTCCGCAAGTACCGGGTCCCGATCCTGCTCGCCGTCTCGCTCGCGGCCTTCAACCAACTCTCAGGCATCAACGCGATCCTCTACTACCTCAACGACATCTTCACCGCTGCCGGCTTCAGCCGCCTCTCCGGCGCTCGCCAGGCCGTCATTATCGGCGCGGTCAATCTCGTGGTGACGCTGATTGCCATGACGCTCATCGACAAGCTCGGCCGCAAGACCCTGATGCTCATTGGCTGCGTCGGCATGACATTCTCGCTCGGCGGAGTTGCCGCCGTTTTCATCACCGGCCACTGGCACGCCGCGCTCATCTACTTCGTCGCGGGCTTCACCGCGTCGTTCGCGATTTCGTCGGGCTCCGTCATCTGGGTATACATGAGCGAGATATTTCCCACCGACGTTCGAGTCAAAGGCCAGGCCCTCGGCAGCACCACGCTCTGGGTGATGAACGGCATCATCTCGCTGGTCTTTCCGTTGATGGCGCACGCATCGCGGTCGCTGCCGTTCATTATTTTCGCCGTGCTGATGGCCGCGCAGTTCTTCGTGATTCTCGTCTTTTTCCCCGAAACGAAAGGTCTCTCCCTTGAGCAGCTTCAAGAAAAACTCCGCCTTAGCGACTAGGTAGTTTTCCGGTAGCTCGTAGCTGATTTAAATCATCGCTCTGCCTCTACGCTCTTTCCCTCTACGCTCTACGCTGTTCAAAACCCATCGCCGCACCGGCGGTCCGCGTAAACCCACGTCCTCGCGCGTTACCATAAATCTCTGTCCGAGTGATCCCCATGACACTATTCCGGCCTGTCGCCGCCATCTGCGCCACGCTCCTTTTCATCGCCGCACACGCCGCGCCGCCCGGCCCCGGCGTCTCTCACGCTCTAGCCACCGCCCGTGCGGCGCGTCTCTCCAATCTGCATTACGCGCTCCACTTCCAACTCACGCCGCATGGCCCGACCGTCGCCGGCCACGAAACCCTCACCTTCACCGACGCCGGAACCACCGACCTCGCGCTCGACTACCGCGACGGCACAATCTCCGCCGCGTCGCTCAACGGCAAGGACATCCCCACCGCGCTCGACAACGGCCACCTCAACCTGCCCGCCGCCGCGCTCCTGCCCCGCAACGAAGTCAAGCTGACCTTCACAAGCCAGATCGCAGCCGCAGGCAAGGCCTTCACGCGCTACGACGACCGCGACGACCACAACGAGTACATCTATACCCTCTTCGTCCCCATGGACGCCAGCATGGCCTTCCCCTGCTTCGACCAGCCCGACCTCAAGGCCCGTTTCGCCCTCGCTGTCTCCCATCCCGCCGCCTGGACGGTCATCGCCAACACAGCCTCATCCCACACCGTAGCAAACGGCCAATCCACCATCACCACTTTCCCCGACACACAACCCATCAGCACCTACCTCTTCGCCTTTGCCGCAGGTCCTTTCGAAGCTATCCGCGGAAAACTCCCCGGCGAGCCCACAATCTTCGTCCGCAAGTCGCAATTCGCGCGAGCCCAAACCGAAGCTCCGCAAGTCCAGCAGATGGCGGCGCGCGGCATCAAGTATTTCTCCGATTACTTCGCGCAGCCGTTCCCGTTTCCCAAGTACGACCTCGTCCTCATCCCCGGCTTTCCCTTCGGCGGCATGGAGCACGCCGGCGCCACCTTCCTCAACGAAGACGGCGTGCTCTTCCGCACCGCGCCCACCGAGAGCGACTACTTCCGCCGCAACATCCTCGTGTTGCATGAGACCTGCCATCAATGGTTCGGCGACCTCGTCACCATGCGTTGGTTCGACGACCTCTGGCTCAAGGAAGGCTTCGCGCAATACATGGCCTACAAGGCGCTCACCGAGTTGGAGCCGGCGCAAAATCCCTGGAAACATTTCTACGAAGAGATCAAGCCGCTCGCTTACGGCATCGATGAAACCCAGGGCACGACGCCCATCTTCCAGAACATCGCCAACCTCAAAGACGCGAAGTCCGCCTACGGTGCGATCGTCTATCAAAAGGCCCCCGCCGTTTTGAAACAGCTCAACTTCTATCTCGGCGAAGAGAACTTCCGCGACGGCCTGCGGCTGTATCTCAAACAGCACGCCTACGCCAACGCGCAGTGGGCCGACCTCATCCACGCCTTCGAAGCCACCGGCCACAAGGATGTCGAGGGCTGGGCGAAGGCGTGGATACTGCAACGTGGAATGCCCCAGGTCGATGCCGCGTTCACTTGCGCCCGCGACAAAATTACAGACCTCACGCTCACACAACAAGACGTTCTCCATGAGGGCTACACCTGGCCGATCTCGAACGAGGTCTTGCTGGAATACCCTGTCACCGGGAGCAGCGCGCCCGGTACAAAAGGCGGGGGCCGCCGCCTGGGCCTTCGCGTCGATTGGAGCACGTCTAAGTTCCATGTCGCCGAAGCGCTGGGCAAGCCCTGCCCAAGCTATGTTTTCGCAAACTTCCGTGACTACGGCTACGGCCGCTTCCTCCTCGATCCCGTCAGCGAGAAGGCCGTGACCGCGGACCTCGAAGCCGGCAACCGCACATCCGACCCGCTCCTCTACTCCATGCTGTGGGGCGCGCTCTGGGACAACGTCCACGTCGCGCAATCGCCGCCCAGCAACTACGTCAAGCTCGCACTGAAATCCCTCCCCACCGAAGCCGACGAGTCGCTCGCCCGCATCCAGGGCGGCCGCGTCGCCACCGCTCTGCACGCCTACATGTCCGAAAAGGGCAGGGCGGCCTTCACTCCGCAAATCGAAGCGATCGCCGCCGGCCGCATGATCCATGCCCCAACACTCGGCCTGCGCATCGTCAGCTTCCGCACCTTCACCGGAGTCGCCGCAACTCCGCAGGCTCTTGGCCAACTGAAGTCGTTGCTCAACGGAACGCTTGCCGTCCCGCGCATGCCTTTGAAGCCGCTCGACCGCTGGAACATCGTCGGCCACCTCATCGAAATGAACGACCCCGCCGCCGCCTCGCTCTTCGCTACTGAGAAATCCAAGGACCAGACCGGCGAGGGCCAGAAGTACGCTTATGCCGTCGAGGCCGGCGTGCCCAGCGCCTCCGTCAAAGCCCGCTACTTCGACGAGTATCTGCACTCACCCGATCGCCAGGAAGATTGGATCACCCAAAGCCTGCGCCCCTTCAACAGTTGGAACCAGACTGCGCTCACCGAGCCATACCTGCCGCGCGCGCTCGACGCTCTCGCCGGCATCAAGCAGCACCGCAAGATATTCTTTCTCGGCGCCTGGCTTGGCGCTTTCATCGACGGCCAGCACAGCCCCGCCGCCCAGGCCGCCGTCCACGATTGGCTGGCCGATGCGCAGATGGACCCCGACCTCCGGCTCAAAGTTCTCGAAGTCTCCGACGCACTGGACCGCACCGTCCTCATCCGCCGGAAATTCCCCGACTAGCGATGCAGCGTAACGGCATTGCTTCCCTCATGCCCTTCGGCCACGGCGTCGTAACCGCCCGCTGCTGTCCGGTGCAGCACGATGTCCGCAGCGTTGCGCAAACCAAGCACAACATGCCCATCGCGCGACAAAGCGCTGCATCCGCCGCACGCAACTTTTTCGATGCTTCCATCGCGCGCGGCCTTCAACGCGAACACGCCCACATACGCGCCGCTGAAGCGATGTCCGTTCACCTCAACCGAGAAGCTCTTCGGCTGGTTCGTCTCCAATGAGTTCAGGTCGGTAAGAATGACGCTGCCGTCTTCGAGTTCTCCGCCAACGTCCCGCAGCGCGGACTTCGCGACGCCAAGTTCCGCAATCCTATCCACGCTGAACTGCTTCACACGCGCGCGCGCCGCAATCCTCGCGAACACGCTTCCGATGGGCTGGCCGTCGAAATCGCGCGTTGCTTCGCCTTCCAGCATCAGCGCGCCTCCACGCTTCGTGTATCGGTCGAGGAAGGCGAGCGTCGTCCGCTTCGCATACTCGGGATACAGATAAACCACCGCGTGGAACGTATGCCCATGCAGCACCGGACGGTCCTTCGCATCCAGCTTCAGCGCCCCGTTATCGATCAAATCGCTTGGAACCACGGCGCAACGATAGCCCGCACCCCATATCGCCTGCACCTTCTCCTCGATATGCAGAGAGCCGTTCACGTCGAAAATATTCCGCGCACTCTCATGCGGATACCAGTCGAGCAGCGACGGCATTCCGAATACAACCAGCAGCGGAAGCTCTGGCGCCGCCGGATCGAACTGGTTCAGCAGCCGTATCTTGCGCTCCACTGGATTCTGTTTTGAAAGGAACGCATCCGTCGAAAGGTCCGCGCCCCACCGCCCTGTGTCGTTGTAGCCGTGATAGTGCAGCCGCGCGTCAAAACGCGCGTCGTTCATGGCTTTCACCGCGAAGCGATGTATGTCGGAGCCATAAAACTGGTCGTACATGATGTTGCCCGGATGCGCGACCAGCAGCCCCATGCGCAGCGGAAGCGAAAGGTCTTCATCGCTCATGCCGTACTGCCGCGGAATGGTCCACCAGTTGATGCCGGTCGCCCACGCCTCATCGTTCGTCAGGTGGTTGTGAAACGTATCGTGAATACCCGCGAAATTCTTGTCGCCAAACACCTGCCGCGAGTAGCGATAGAACTCCTGCTCAATCTGTAGCGGCCCTTTGCGCAGGAAGTCCCAGTACTCATCGATCGCGCGGATGCGAACTTCCGGATGTCCCGCCGGCGCATAGCGAGTCTCAAAGAGCGTCTGCGTCAGCGTTCTGCCGGTGCCCTGTTCGAAGTGCGCACTGAACGCCCGCCCCGCAAACTGTCCGCGATAGGGCGCAGTTGGCGTCATCGGGATCTTTGTATAGCTGAACTCATCCAGCGCTGTTCCATCGAAGGGCACATCGCGATAGTCGTCGATGGCCTCATGCACCCAGTTCCGATACGCATCGCTGAACAGATCGAGCGCCCGAAACCACGTCGTCGCCATACAAAATGCGGTGTAGCCAGAGAACCGCGGTCCAAGGTCGACCGTGACGGAAATGCTGCCCGGCTGCGGCGATTTGCTCACGACCTTCGCCGTCACGTCGGTCAACGTAGCAGGGTCATACTCTCCATCGCCGGTCTTGCGAAACACAAACACCCGCAGCACTTCGGTCTTCTGCGCAGGGGAAGACCGCAGCTTCAAACTCGACTCGATGACACCGCGGCCATTTGCATCGAGCGTCGTTTCCCCATCGCTCACGCCCGTCTGTTCGTCGTCGAACGAGAACTTCCGCATCGAGTCGATGTTCTGTATCTCAAGCGTTGCGCCGATGCGCAAACCATTCTGGTGGCCTTCTTTGACAATCTCCGCGACTGCGTCGTGGGCCGCGGGACTGGTAAAGAAATTCACGCCATTGCGTGCCGTCAAGAAAGGGAAGTCGAACACGGTGTCGTGCGCAATATGCTGAATGTCCCGCGAATAGCGCGGCGGCACAATCGTCTCCGGCGTAACGAACCAGTACAGCAACTCCGGATAATTCTCGTTGCGGATCGGGTCTTCATACCGCACGTTTACCTTGAAGCCGTTGCTCGGCGCCTGGGCCGCGCAAAGAAAGCTTCCCGCAAGAGAAAGAATGCAGGCCCCGAAAAAACAGACGTTCGTTCGCATCGCTACTCCCACACAACCTGGTGTTCACCCGGCTCGAGCTCTATCGTCACCATACCGGTTGCGGCATCGTATGTGAACGGCAACGCCTCGCGCTTATATACGGCAGCGTGCCAATCTCGCGGCCACGCGGCTTCTTTATCGAAGTCGGGATCATGCAACTTCAGATCGCCGGAGAACGAATGCAGCACCACCATCCGCGCCGGTTTCGCATCCACATGGAACGAAACGGAAATTAACAGCAGCGCCGTCGGCTCCCGCCCCGGCACCGCGCGCGGCGGGTTCAGCAGCAACTGATCGTCCAGCGGCCACGGCCTCAAGTCGAAGCTCGCGCGCTTGTCCGGCAGACTCACCAGCGCATTCATCGTCGCCGGATATCTATCGGCCCACACAGTCGTTTTCAGCGTCGAAGAAATCAGACCCTGCCCCTTGCGCGCCAGCCCGGTGCCCTCGATCAGCGCATACGTCCGGTCCCGCCCATTTCGCCGCGACACCACGCCGCATTGACCCTTCACCACCAGCGGCCCGTCCGCGCTCTCGCCCGCAACCAGCACTTCCTTGTCCTTCAGCGTCAGCCGCCGCGCCGAAGCGCCCACGTTCTCGACGCTCCACCGATTGTTCTCCGCTGAAAACGGCAGCAGAACATTCAGGAAGTCCGTAGTCTTCGCCTTCTTCGCGAGAACCAGCAGAGAGAACGTAGCCCACCTGTCGGCGTTTTGGAGAGGCGCATTTCCCTTCAGGCCAACGTAGTACGGCGGCAGGTTCGGCGTTGTCCCCGAGATCGTCGTTGTGCGCTCGCCCGCCGGCAGGATCGGCAACACCTGCACCTTCGCCACATCGTCGCCGAACACGAGTTCTCCATCCTTGCCCACGGGATTGCCGATCGGCGTCAGGTACCACTCATACGGCTGCTCTTCCTTGCTCTCCAGATGGTCGGCGAGAATCGTCAACGAATCGCCGGGAAACCACACCACGCTGCGCTGGTGTTCCACCGCGTCGTAGGTCCGCACCCGCGCCGAAGAAAACGCAACCTGCCCCAGATCGCCGTAGGCCATCAATTGCGTATCGGCTCGTCCAATATTCTGTTGCGTACGCTCATACGTGAAGTCCGCTCCATGCTCCGCCTGGTGCTTCGCGTACTGCCCATCGAGCCGGTCATAACCCCACTCATTCCCCAGGCCCACGGTGCTGTGCGCGACTGTCGCCTTCGAAAATCCGCCGTATGTCGCCCAATCCTCATACTTTCCGTGTCGTCCACCGTCGGCAACCACGGGGACTCCGTGATAATGCAGTTCCACCTCCAGCGCATCTTGATGGGCGTGTCCCGGGATGACGGGCCCGCGCTGCGCTTCGCGCCGTCCAATAAACGAAGTGCCGAATTTGAAGAACAGCGCATTCGCCTGGTCGTCCCAGCCCGACCGGAAAGTCGCATACCCCGAAAGCGGATACAGCGACGAAAGATGTGTCGGCTCGCGCCCCATCAGGCTCATGTCCAGATGCGCCAGAAACAGCGGATTGGCCCCCTCGCCCTTCAACTCCCAGCCCTTCGCCCGCTCGAACATCATGCGCGCGCCCCACAGTATTTCCTGATCGGAAAGTAGTTCTCCACCGGTGTATAGAATCGCGTACGCATCGCTGGTGCGGTCGCTGTCTCCGATGGCAAACGCATTGCCGTCGGGTGCCGAGAGGTCGAGCCGCCAATGCAGCGTGCTCCGCAAGCGGTCCGCAATGGCCGGTATTGCGAGGTAGTCCGCTACGCCGAGTCGCTTGCTCAAAATCAAAAAGTTGAACAGCGCGCGCGTCGTCAATCCCCAGTAGTGGACCGACCCTTCGCCATAACCTCCGTCCTCGCCGTACCCATTCATCAAGTACTCCACCAGTTGCGACTCGCTTTGGCGAAGCCAACTCGCGGACTCGGGGAAGTCCGGATACAGCATCGCGATCCAGCTCAGGCTGGCGGCCGAGTACACATGAAAATTCAGGCAATAGTCCTGCTCTCGCTTGTCCTCGTAGCCGCGGCTGAACAAATTGTCGAGCAGCCAGCCCTCGAAGAAGTGTCCTGCCTGATGCATCACATTGCGGATCGCCGCATGGTCCTCCGTCGTGAAAACGCCAAGCTGCGCGCCGACGTCGTAGTTCTCCAGGAAATTCGTAGTCGCTTCTCCATCGTGTATCCCCATCCCGTTCCAGTAGTTCAATTTCTGCCGCCAGCCGAGATCGGCGATCATCATCTCGCGCAGCACGCGCTTGTTGCGTGGCGTCGGATCGAGAGCGCACTCGACCGCCACCGAGGCGTAGCCCGCATCGCGGTCCACGCTCTTGCCGCCAAAGGCCAGAAGCTCCGCCGTCGTCGGCGCGGGCCGGTCTGCCGGAAAGATCTTCTCCCACTTCGCAACCATCTTGTCGGAGTCGACTTTTGTCTGCCGATAGGCGCTCTGCAATCTCGGGTCGGTGGCCTGCGCGCGTAGCCGGGCAAGGTCTTTAGCCGTCGTGAAATAGCCTCCACGTTCCACGATCGGCGCGCTGGCCTGCAAACTCGACGCCGGCACCAGCGCCAGACCAAGGCAGCAGCAAACTGTCAGCCCAAAACTACCTTCGCGATTCCTGGCGACACGAGACAGTCCCGTACCCACAACAAACTTGCGTCGCATCCACTGCATTTACTGTGTACCTCGTCAGATGGGGCCAGCACACACGCCCGATTTCTTGAAGCGGGCATTGGGACGTGGACGTCCGCTGGCATAGGTATAGCCATCAGGCCAACCCAAGTCAGTCTGGCCGCATACCTCGGCACTGACAAGCTAATTTACCGTAAGAAATATCGCAGACAACCTGAAACCCAATCAAAGTCAGTCGGTTCCGACCTTAACAACGGCCGCCTCTTAACGGTGAGGGTCCCACGTCACCATCTTTTTCGTGAACAAACCCAGGTCGATCGCCCGTGCCATCGCGTCATACCCCGCGTCGTTCGGATGCACGAAGTCGCCGGAGTTGTACTCCTGCCTCAACTGTGTCGGACACTTCGGATCGCGCGTCGCCGCATCGAAATCGATCATCCCATCGAACACATTGGTAGTCCGTATCCATTCATTCAGCGCCGTCCGCACCTTCTCGCCTTCGGGCCAGGTGCATGTAAAGTTGCGGCAGTCCGTCATCTGCGTCGCGCCGAACACCACAATCCCATGCTGGTGCGCCTGCTCCGTAATCTGCGTCAGCGCCCACTCCAGCCGTTTCTCCAGATCTCCATACGGTTGATGATTGCGCGTCACCGCTTCAATATCGTTGATGCCGTGGAACAGGATCAGGTAACGCACGCCGCTGCGGTCCAGCACGTCCCAGTCCACCCGCGCCAGCCCATTCGGCCCATCTCCATCGAGCAGCAAGCGGTTCCCGCTGATCCCGTCGTTGACCACACCCAGCACTCCGGCCTTCCGCGTTGCCTCGTCCTCCGCCAGACGTGTCGCGAGATAATCCGGCCAGCGATGATTTGCGCTTGCGGTGGAATGGTTGCCATCCGTAATCGAGTCGCCAAACGCGACAACCGCCGACTTCCCCGGCGCGTACACATCCACGCCGGTCAGCACATACCATGACCCCTTCGCCCATGATTTACCGGCAAGGGTCGCTGCACTCGTAACATCGCCTGTCGCGGCGTAGGACGTCTGCTGCGCACCGCCATGGAGTGTCGACCCCATCGTGTGGTCGGGGAAGTACAGGCTCACGGCGATGTCGGAAAGCGCTGCCACATCGAGCGTAACGGCATCGCTCGCAATGGTCGCGCCGGGTGGAATAGTGACCGTTGCCACGTGCCCGAAAGTCAGCGTGCGGTCGGAGCTGGTCTTGATCGCGCTCATGTCCGTATCCGGCACAGGATGTGCCTTCTCACTGAGCGCGATATGCGCGGCTCCCACATACAGCGGCGTCTTTCCAAAGCGGTTGGAAAGCCATATCCGCGTCTCGGACCCACCGACGCTGGTATGAACAATCAGCCGCACCGTCTGCCCGGACAGATCCGCCGGGCTCGCGCTGTTTCCGTCCACCATCGCCGTACCCCATGTTGCAACCCACGGCGAATTGGCAACGGGCCCGCTCGAAGCGGAAAGGCCGGGAACGCACAGCAATGCGCCAAACAGAACGGCCCACACGTTTCCGATATTGAAGAGAAATCCAGATGGGCACATAGCGGCTCCAGATTGAGAGCATACAACGCCGCTACGTCATGCAATGCGCAGGGAAGTTTATTGCGCCGTTTCTGTCGCCGACATTCCAACCGAGTTAGTGAGCGTCACCTGGACGGAGGCGATTTTGCTGGCGCCACCACCGGCCGTTTCGGTCGATTGGACGAGGCGCAAGTTCAAGACTTGCCGCCTGTGTTGATCGTGGTTTTGCACAGCTGGGGGGCTTGACAGCGTCAGGACCGCGGAGCTCCTCCGGCAACCGCCCAACCCGAGTTCAACGACCGCCCCCGTATACTGCTCGTCAAGGGCCCCGATATGGACAGCGTTACAAAGTGGCTTGAGCTCTGGCGGGACGGCGACGCCGAAGCGATAGAGCGGGTCACGGCACTCGTTTACCAGGACCTGCGCCGCCTGGCCGCCTACCATCTCAAATCCGAGTCCGACGCGGAACGGCGCCAGGCCACCACGCTGGTCCACGAAGTCTATCTGCACATGTCGTCCCTGCGATCGATCGATTGGAAGGGCCGGGCCCATTTCATCTCCGTCGTGACCAAGATCATGCGGCAGATCCTGGTCGATCGCGCGCGCGCCCGCAATGCCGCAAAGCGCGACGCGGCGGCCGCGCTCGCCGAAATCCCACAGACGCACGAGCCCCACCAGATCGACACCCTGGTCATCGACCAGGCCCTCAACCGCATGTCGCACCGTTACCCGCGCTGCGCACAGGTCGTCGAGTTGCGGTTTTTCGGCGATCTGGAGTTTCGCGAGATCGCCGGCATGATGGACATTTCTCTCGCAACCGTCGAGCGGGATTGGCGCTTTGCCCGCGCATGGCTGAGGAAGTCGATGCAATGAACCAGGACAGGCTTCGCGATCTCTTCGAACAAGCGACCGAGTTGGCTGCGGAGGAGCGAGCGCACTTTGTCGCGGGCGCCTGCGGCGACGACGCGGGTCTGAAACAGGAACTGCAAGCCCTGCTGGCTGCCGACGCGGATGCGGCCCGCGAAGGTTTCTGGCAACGTTCTGCCCTTCATAACGAGGTCATCGCGGACCGTGCCGAAGGACCGGGCGTCGGCGACATCATCGGCACCTACCGGTTGGTGGAACTTATCGGCAGGGGAGGCATGGGCGCGGTGTATCGCGCCGTGCGGGTCGATGCCGAGTTCGAAAAGTGCGTAGCGGTCAAGTTGATCGACGCGGTCTTCTACTCCTCGGACGCAATCGCACAGTTCCGCGCCGAGCGCCAGATTCTTGCCAACCTCGATCATCCGAACATCGCGCGGCTATTGGACGGCGGCGCCCGCGCCGACGGCCTCCCCTACCTCATCATGGAGTACGTCGAAGGCATTTCGCCCTACGAATACTGCCTCCGGCACAACCTCTCCACCACGCAGCGACTTCTGCTGTTCCAACAAATCTGTTCCGGCGTACATTCCGCCCACCAGAACATGGTGATTCACCGCGACCTCAAGCCGGCCAACATCCTCGTCACTGCGGATGGCACGCCGAAGCTGCTGGATTTCGGCATTGCCAAAGTCCTCAACCCCGATCCGTCGCGCTCCGCCAAAGCGCTGACAGAGCCTGGAATGCTGAAGCTGACTGCCCGCTACGCCAGCCCCGAACAGGTGCGAGGCGAACCCGTCACCACGGCGTCGGACGTTTATTCTCTGGGCGTCATCCTTTATGAATTGCTGGCGGGCCATTCACCCTACGGAGACGACGATCGCCCCACGCATCGGATCATGCAGGCGGTGTGTGAGGAAGAGCCTGCCAAGCCGAGCGTCTGGGCTCGAAAGCTGAAAGGCGATCTGGACAACATCGTCTTGCGGGCTCTCCGGAAGTCTCCCCTTGAGCGCTACGCCTCCGCGCACCAGTTTTCAGAGGACATCCTGCGTTACCTCGAAGGCCGCCCCGTGCAGGCCCGCGGCGACGCTTCTCTCTACATCGCGGCCAAATTCATCCGGCGCAACCGTGTCGTGGTTGCGGTCGCCGCCCTTCTGCTCTGCTCGCTGGTCGGCGGCCTGATCGAAGTCGCGCTGGCCCGGGCGCGGGCCGAGCGCCGTTTCAATCAAGTCCGCCAGTTGGCGCATTCGGTCATGTTCGACTATGCCGACGCCATCGATCGATTGCCCGGCGCCACTCCGGTGCGGGCGCGGCTCGTGAGCGACGCGCTTACCTACCTCGACAATCTTTCCAAAGAGGCCGACACGCCGCTCCTTCAGCGAGAGATCGTGGACGCCTATGTTCACGTAAGCAATGTGCAGGGGAATGAATACGAGAACAACATGGGCGATACGGCAGCGGCCATGTCCAGCGCGCACAAAGCGGTGGACGCAGCGGAAAAGCTGCTGAAGGAAGATCGGACGCCACTGGCCCAGAGTTCGGCGGCCAGCGCATTTTCTACCTATGGCTCTCTCCTTTACGCAACGGGAAACCTGACGGCAGCCGCCACCGCCTATGGACGCGCCCTCGCTCTTTACCGGAAAATCGCGGAGGAATCTCCCCGGGACCTCGATAACAAAGTCTCGCTCTCCACCTGTCTCCGCCACATGGGCGATCTCTACGGTGGATACGGCTTCCGGAACCTTGGCAAGACCGCGGAAGGACTCGCCTACTACGAGCAGGCGAAGTCGCTGGTCCTGGCATTGAATACGCAGTTCCCTTCGAACATTGACATTACGAAGGAGAGCTACAAGACGCTCCTGTCGCTCACCTCGACAGAGTCCGCGATGGGGCTGCGTGAAGATGCCGCGAAGGACCTCGAGGAAGCGCTGACGAAGATCCGGACGGTCAGCGCCGCCGAGCCCGGCGACACCAACGACAAGGTGGAGCTTGCCGTTGCCGAATCCCGCCTGGGCCAGCTGCAGTTGGACGATCGAAACACCGCCAGTGCGATTTCCCATTTGGCCGTGTCCGCCGGTTTGCTGCAGAAGCTGCTCGATGCCGATCCCGGCAACGCCGTCTTCCGCCGCGGCCAATCGGTCGTGGAGGCCCAATGGGCGGCGGCGCTGCGCGGCGACGGACAGACGGCGCTTGCCGTAACGCACAATGAGCGGGCCCTTCAGTTGGCCCAGGCCCTCAGCAAGGGCGACCCTGGCAGCGTCCAGTATCGTACCGACGTCGGCACCGACGAGCGAAAGCTATCCGACGGCCTGCTGGCCACCGGTCAGGCGGGCGCAGCCTTGCATCATGCACAGCAGGCGCAACAAATTCTTTGCCCAGCCAGCTCAGGTTCAACCGATCCAAATAGTCTCGCCAACTGCGACCGGGCGCTGGTGGCGATCGGCAATGCGGACCGCGCGTTACAAAACCCCAAAGCGGCGGTCATCGCCCTCCGGAAGGCAGTGGACATCGCTTCAAAACGGTCGGAAGCCGATCCGGTCAACACCATTTTTCGTTCCGATTCGGCCCGCGCGCAAGCGGCCCTGGCAGGAGCATTGGATGAGTCCGGCGACCGGCAAGGCGCGGGGGCAATGTACGAGGGAGCGCTGAGGACATGGTCTATCCTCCGCCAGGCCAACTCGATCTCCGCAGAGGATTCCCATCGTTCCGACGCCGCGGGACAAGGTCTTGCGGACCTGCAATCTCGCCGCTGATTCGATTCCCATCAGGGCGAAGCCTGTATCGCAAACACACCGAACCAACCGTACATGGGCAATGAGGAGCGTGAGATGAGGTATGGCGGAGAGTGGGGGACCCTTACCGGCGGTCTGCTCCTCAATACGCTGAACGTTTGTTATCCGACTTGTAACCCGATAAGCGGAGGCCTGAGCCCTCGGTGGGTATTGACCCACATGAGGATCACTCCAGTGTCGACCAATGTCGCTCTCCTACTTCGCGTCCGTGCATCGAATGGATCGTGGACGTACGCCAAGCCGGCCTACGCCGCCAACAATCGTCTCAAACCGTTATACGCCATCATCGATGGAAAGCAAGAGCATCATCCCGAGGGCGCTTACTACATTCGGTTCGCCGTTCATCGCCGCCGCCACATGAAGCGTGCGGGATTTGATCCGGCAGAGGCCATGGCCTGTCTCAAGCGGCAGGAATATCTGCTCAAGGGCCTAGCCATGGGCATCGAAAGCCCGGAGCTTCCCCAGCCACCTCCACCGCCCGATCCTGACATTCACCGGCAGCGCTGGAAGGATGCGGTCCACGTCTACATGCTGGAGGTCGAGGCACCGCGCGGTACGCGCACCGCTTCGGGCTACAGCTACACCCTGGAGAGCTTCGGGTCTGTGTGCCCGGTAACGTTCCTCGACGAGATTACCCGGGAGCACATCCTGGCCTTCGAGGCGGCGATCCGCCGTAAAGGCAACACTGCTCGCACCGCTTACAACCGAATCGCTGAACTCGGCACGTTCCTCCGCTACTGGAAGCTGCCGGACATCGTTAGTCGCAAGGACCTTCCCCGCTATACCAAGAAGAAGGCAGTCGTCTATCAACTGGGAGACTTGGCCGCTCTGTTCAGCGCGGCCACAGAATCCAATCGCCTTTTATTCGAGTTCTTCCTGGGCAGCGGCTGTCGGGAGCAGGAGGTGATGTACATGACTGCGCAGGATATCGACTTCGAGAACCGGCTCGTGCACATCCGCGCGAAGCCGGAATGGAAATGGGAGCCCAAGGACAAGGAGGAGCGACCGATCCCGGTGCCGGACGACTTGCTCGCCAAACTGAAGACGCACATCGCCTCCGGTCCGGCAGACCAACGCCTTCTCTTCCCATCGGCCAAAAACCGGAAGAAGCCTGATAAGCACTTGCTCCGCCGCTTGAAGGTCAGTGCTTTCCAGTCCGGGCTGAACTGCGGCCACTGCGTCGCGAAGAACGGCAAGCGTTGCGCAGACCATCCCGTCTGCAAACGGTGGTCACAGCATGCATTCAGGCGGACATTCGCCACCATTCACCATCGAAATGGAGTATCAGTTCGAACGTTGATGGACTGGCTTGGTCACAGTGATTTGGCCACGGTCCAGCTCTACCTAGCTTCCGAGGACACGCAGTCGGATGCTACAAGGCAGGCTGTGAATAGTAGCTTCATTGCTGTAGGGATGTAGTCGCCGGCGTTCAGTAGGACCGACGGTCGGATTACCGCCGGTCCGCTGAGTGCCTTGCTTCTTGGCTTGACTGAGCGTTTCACGGATTGCGCCAGTTTCGGCATCACGCCAATGCGAGATCATCATGGCGGCAACGATTCTTCGGCTACCTCCGGTCAGCGAACTGACTGGGCTGTCTCGCAGTGCTATTTACTTCCAAATTGCGCAAGATACGTTCCCGAGGCAGGTGGCCCTCGGCGCCCGCGCCGTCGGATGGCGGCATAGCGATATCCAAACTTGGCTGGACAGCCTTCCGACTAGAACTACCGAGCAGTCAATCAGGCTCCTTTAGGTCTTGCCAGATTTCATCTAGCCTTTTGGCAAGCTTCATGCTCATCTCTCTCCGATTGAAATGCATATCGGCGGCGAGAGACTTCTTCCAAATTCCCGCGCAAGGTTCGCTCTGCTTTGGCATAGGCATGTTAACAGCGATCGCGCATGACCGGGTTTGCTATCCTTCAATGATTCCGGCTCCGGATGAGGAAAGCACCTGTGGCACAAGTAGTGATCGAGAATCCGATCCTCAATTCACCTTTTGAGGAGCCGTCGCGCCACTTCCGTTTCGACGAAGAGAACAGCATCACCAATGAAATTGCGTCTGGACGGCGACCGAGCACGGCCATCGTTCCTGTGGCTCGCCCCCGCTCACGCAGGAATGACCCACAACAGATGCTTCCCGGCGACTTCTCTCAAGACCGTGCCGAGCCCAACAAGCTCGTCAATGACATCCGACTGCACGTTGGACGTTGGCGTCAGGGTGGACACAGCGGGGTGACAGCCACGACGCGCCGTTTACTCGACTATTGGCGAGACCCTGCCCGTGACCGCAAGCTCTTCTTCTGCCAGATCGAAGCCCTCGAAACCGCAATCTATCTCGCTGAGGTTTCCAACAAGTTCACGCCGCATCTTCAGAATGAGCTCCGAGACATCGCCGAAGCCGCCAATCCAGGTCTACGTCGTGAAGCCTTCAAGATGGCTACTGGGTCCGGCAAGACGGTGGTAATGGCGATGATTATTGCTTGGCAGACGCTCAACAAGCGTGCCAACCCGCAAGACGCTCGCTTTACCGACGCCTTCCTCATTGTGACGCCCGGCATCACCGTCAAGGATCGCCTCGAAGTCCTCAAGCCCAATAACCCTTCCAACTATTACGCCGAGCGCGACATAGTTCCAGCATGGCAGCGCGATCAGCTTGAACAGGCTCGCATCGTGATTACGAACTACCATTCGTTTCTGCCGCGGGAGAAGATCAAAGTCGCGAAAAACACAAAGGCAGTTTTGGCCGGTAACAACCCTCCGCCGCCGGGTCTCTTTACCGAGTCCCCAGCCGATGTGGTTCGCCGCGTCTGCGGTAAGGACTTCGGCCTGAAGAAAAACATCCTCGTCCTCAACGACGAAGCCCACCATTGCTACCGCTCGAACCCTGAACACGACGACCCGCCGCCAGTCGGCGATCCGGACGCTCGCGCTGAAATAGCCGAAAATAAGAAAGCCGCACACGCGTGGCTAAGCGGGCTCATGATGGTGCAGGCTCGCATCGGTATCAAGACGGTTTACGACCTCTCCGCAACCCCGTTTTTCCTGAGCGGTTCCGGATATGGCGAAGGGTCCCTCTTTCCTTGGGTCGTCTCTGACTTTGCGCTCGTGGAAGCTATCGAAGCCGGCATCGTCAAAATCCCGCGCGTTCCCGTCGCGGATGACGCAGGGTCAGGCGATCAACCTACCTACCGCAATCTCTGGCTCCGCATTCGCGAGCAGCTTCCCCGCAAGGGTCGTGCCACGGAGGCAGCCAAAGCTGAACCCACACTTCCGGGTGAGCTTGAAGGTGCCCTTCAGTCGCTCTATCTCGATTATGAAAAGCGGTACAGGCTTTGGGAATCTCGTGCTGACTCCAAGCTGCGTGGCCTCACTCCGCCAGTCTTTATCGTTGTCTGCAACAACACGAATGTTTCCAAAATGGTTTTCGATTTCATCTCCGGTTGGGAGAAGGAGCTTCCGGGGGAGGGCGATCAGTCCGCGACCAAACGAGTGCAGGCTGGCAAGTTGGATCTGTTTCGCAACGACGATGGACGCGGCGGCTGGCTTCACAAGCCAAACTCATTCCTGATCGATTCAACGCAAATCGACTCCGGAGAAGCCATGACCGATGACTTCCGCAAAGCCGCAGCGACCGAGATCGCCGAGTTCAAACAGGAGTACATCCGCCGCTTTCCCGGTCGAGACGTAGAGTCAGTCACTACTGAGGACTTGCTTCGAGAAGTACTAAACACCATTGGAAAGGCCGGCAAGCTGGGTGAAGGCATTCGCTGCGTAGTCTCCGTCTCCATGCTCACGGAAGGTTGGGACGCTAATACCGTCACCCATATCCTTGGCGTCCGTGCCTTCGGTACTCAACTGCTCTGCGAGCAGGTCGTTGGTCGGGCTCTGCGGCGCATAAGCTATTCGATTACTGCGGACACCATTCATCTGCCACCCTCAGAGCAACGTTTCGGTCCCGAGTATGCAGAGGTGTACGGCATACCCTTCTCCTTTATCCCGTCCGCCGGTGTCACCAAAGAACCCGTTGAGGGGCCTTTGCCTACGCGTATCCGTGCGTTGCCGGAACGCGAAGCGCTCGCGATGAGCTTTCCGCGCCTGCTCGGCTATCGTTTCCATCTGCCGGAGCGCCGGCTCATCGCCGCGTTCACCTCAGATTCCGTCCTTCGACTCACCACCGCATCGATTCCCAGCGAAGTCGAGATGGCGGCAGTTGTCGGTGAATCGGAGTTTCACACCCTCGACGCACTCAAGCTGATCCGACCTAACCATGTCGCATTTGAACTTGCCAAGGCCACTCTCGAACGTTTTTTGCACGACGAGAACGATGAAGCACAGCCATGGCTTTTTCCGCAGGTTCTCGGCATTACGCGGGAGTGGCTCGATAAATGTCTCCGACTCGGTGACAACACCTTCATGCAGCTCTTGCTCTTCGGACAGAACAAGCACCTTGCTATCGAACACATCTATGACGGCATCCGCGAAGGCTCACAGAGTGCAGGAGAAAAACGCGTCCTTCCCATTCTTCAGCCTTACGACACGCTTGGCTCGACCAATTACGTTGACTTCTTCACCACGCGACCGACCTTCGCGACCGATGCCGCGCATTCTCATATCTCTCATGTGGTCGCTGACACAGACGTTTGGGAGCAGAACGTCGCTTACAAGCTCGAACGTATGAAGGAAGTCATTCGCTACGTGAAGAACGATCATCTTGGCTTCACGATTCCGTACACATTTCTGAATAAGGAAAAGCAATACACGCCAGACTTCCTTGTAGACATCGATGACGGTCACGGCCCGGGTGACCCTCTTCACCTCATCATTGAAGTCTCTGGTGAGCGAGACGAGACGAAGGCCCAGAAGACCACCACTGCTCGAACGCAATGGATTCCTGCGGTGAACAATCATGGCCTATTCGGTCGGTGGAGTTTTCTTGAAATCACCGACCCGTCGAATCTCCAAACGGAAATCCGTCGCCACATCAGCACGAAGTAGCTGCTTGTTTTTGTTTCTGTCATTTTGGAAGGGAACCCGCTCGTATGGCGCCACGTAAGCCGAAGAAGTCCATCGAAATCGCCGAGACCGTCCACAAGGATCGCCGCTCCAACATCCCTACCGAAGAGCTTCGCGACTTCGTTACCACTGATGAAACCACGCCGAAGACAATGCTCTATCCTCGTGACCCATCGCTTGACCCACAGCTCGTCTGGCGTGGAAAGGACGAGCAGGACTCCGAGGCGCTCGCTGTGCCCGTTGTGCCCATTTACATCCAGGAGAAGGTAAAGCCTCAGGCGATCATCGCCGCGCTTCAAAAAGAGGCTCGCGACGAAGACATTCAGCGCAACTTCTACTCTGACTTCAATGGCGGTCCGAAGGACTTCGCCGACAAAGTCGACTTCTATAAATTCGAGCAGAACTGGACCAATCGCTTCATCCTTGGCGATTCGCTAATGATTATGACATCGCTCGCAGAGAAGGAGGGGCTCAAAGGAAAAATCCAAACAATTTATATAGACCCCCCCTACGGCATCAAGTTTGGTTCAAACTGGCAGGTATCGACCCGCAAGCGAGAGGTGAAGGATGGGAAGGTGTCAGACGCATCTCGTCAACCCGAACAGGTAAAGGCATTTCGTGACACATGGGAACTAGGCATTCATTCATACCTTTCCTACCTACGGGACCGACTGATCGTTGCTCGGGACCTGCTCACTGAAACGGGAAGTGTGTTCGTTCAGATCGGAGACGAAAATGTTCACCTCGTGCGAAACGTTCTGGACGAGGTTTTTGGGAGTGAGAATTTCTGCTCGCTGATCAGCTTTCGCACAACGTCTTCGCTCGGCGGTGAACTTCTTGGGAAAAGTTGTGACTACGTTATCTGGTACGCAAAGAATCACTCTTCGACGAAATTTCGCCAGCTTTATAAAGATCGCGGCTTCGCGGACGATATTGGAGGGCGTTACTCCCGAGTCGAATTGACAGATGGGACACGCCGTGTCATGACCAGGGCAGAAAAAGATGACATCTCGCTCCTCCCGACAGGTGCCAGAATTTATCGACACGATAATCTGACATCTCAAAGTGGAACCGAAAAGAGTGCCTATCCCATTCCATTCGCAGGCCACATATTCACACCGGGGAACGGTTACTGGAAGACAAATGAAAAAGGCATCGGTGTTCTCAAACTTGCGAACCGCATTGCCGCTCCAACCAGCGATTCTCTCTCATATGTCAGATTCATTGACGATTTTCCAGTGGGCACGTTCTCAAACGTCTGGACGGACACACAGACAGGCGCATTTACTGACGACAAAACATACGTAGTACAGACAAACACAAAAGTTATCGAACGTTGTCTATTGATGACCACAGATCCAGGCGATCTTGTTTTGGATCCTACATGCGGTTCAGGAACCACCTCCTACGTAGCAGAACAGTGGGGACGCCGCTGGATCACTTGCGATACTTCGCGGGTAGCACTTGCACTTGCGAGAACGCGACTGATGTCTGGTCGCTTCCCTTACTATTTTCTCGCTGACTCGACAGATGGGATACGAAAGGAAGCTGAAGTAAGCGGCATAGTCCCTCCGCCGTATGCAACCGACAATGATATTAAGAAGGGCTTCGTTTACAAACGCGTCCCACACGTCACACTCAAATCGATTGCAAATAATGCAGAGATGAAAGAAGGGATGTCCCGCGAAGATATCAACGCAGCTATTGGTCGCCATGCTGAATCAGAAACCCTCTTTGATCAGCCCTACGAAGACAACAAGAAGATTCGAGTTAGCGGTCCTTTCTCGGTCGAAAGCCTCTCGCCCCACCGGGTCCTCTCCCTCGCCGACGAAGACATGAACGGCACTGTCAGCGAGCGAGAGGCGCGGAAGCAACAGGACTTTGCCGGGATGATCTTGGACAACCTCCGCCGCTCTGGCGTCCAGAACACCATCAAGCAAGAGCGCCTCACCTTCGATACTCTTGATCCGTTCGCCGGCCATTGGCTCAACGCAACCGGCACTTATACTGACGCAGCGGGAAACTCTCACACCGTCGCCGTCTCGCTCGGTCCTGAGCACGGCACGGTAGGACCTGAGCAGGTAAAGGAAGCCGCCAAAGAAGCCGTCCAAGGTCTTGGTTTCAATACCCTAGTCGTCTGCGGCTTTGCCTTCGACCCTCACGTCACCGAAGAGACCAAGCGATTCGGCAACCTTCAAGTACTCATTGCCCGTATGAACCCCGACCTCTCCATGGGCGGCGACCTTCTCAAGAAGACAGGCACAGGGAATCTCTTCATGGTCTTCGGAGAACCCGACATCGAGCTTAAGGAGGAGAACGGCGACCTCCGCGTCTCCATCAAGGGTATCGATGTCTACGACCCGACAACCGGGGAAGTGCGGAGCCACTCCACAGACGACATTGCCTGCTGGTTCATCGACACCGACTACAACGGTGAAAGCTTCTTTGTCCGCCACGCCTACTTCACTGGCAAGGACCAGCCCTACGAAAAGCTTAAGAGGGCTCTACGGGCCGAAATCGACGAATCCGCATGGGGTTCTTTATACAAGACCACTTCGCGGCCCTTCCCCAAACCCATCGGCAAACAACCGCGCATCGCCATCAAGGTCATCAATCACTACGGCGACGAAGTTCTAAAGGTCTTCCCAGTCTGAGCATGCGCTAAAATTATGTGTGAATTATGTTGACGGACGTGTGAGCTTCGTTCACAACCATTATGTGAACAATTTATCTGCTTCTGAACCACTATCGCTCATTGGCATTCACGAGATCGCCGTCCTCGGGGATGTAGGATCTTCCGCAGTCGCGAATTGGCGTAAACGCTTCGAGGACTTTCCTGCTCCCGTGGCCGACCTGAAGTCCGGGCCCGTTTTCCGCGAGGACTAAATCAAAGGTTGGCTAGCAAAACGCTTCGGCAAAGAGCTTACGGACGCGAATTCCTTCTATGACCAGCTTTCGGCGAAGCGGGGCGACTCCGTCGAACTGATTGCCAAGGTGGAGGAGACTGTTGCCAAGTTGGAAGCCGAATCGACTTCGACAAAGCGGCCTGGGATGCTCCTGGGGAAGATCCAGAGCGGGAAGACCCGGGCCTTTCTGGGGATTATCGCCAGGAGCTTCGACCGTGGCTACGACGTGGCGGTGATTCTAACCAAGGGGACCAAGTCCCTCGCCAAGCAGACTGTGATGCGGGTGCGGGATGACTTTAGCGAGTTCTTGCAACGGGACCAGGTTCAGATTTACGACATTATGTCCGTGCCATCTTTGACGCCTTACGAACTGAATCAGAAGCTCATTCTCATCGTGAAGAAGGAAGACGATAATCTTGATCGCCTTCTTAAGGCTTTCGAGACGGACTTCCCAGTTCTTCAGCAGAAGAAAATACTGATCGTTGATGATGAGGCGGATTTAGCATCCGTGAGTTTTCGCAAGGGGAAAGACGGGATCGCCATGCCGGGGGTCATCTCTCAGCAGATCGACAGGCTCAGAGAGTTGTCAAAAGATTCGGACTTTCTGCAGGTCACGGCAACACCATACTCTCTCTATCTACAGCCGGAAGAGGACGTGATCGAAGCGGGCCAGCTACTGTTCAAACCACGCCGGCCAGCTTTTACCGTGGTACTTCCGACGCATGGCCGCTATGTTGGCGGTGATTACTATTTCGAGAAGAGTACCGATCCCGAATCTCCAGCCTACTACTTCTATCGTGAAGTCCCTCTTGAGGAGCGCGAAGCGCTTAAGGTCGAGGATCGCCGGCGAATCAAGATCGAGCACGTCCTCTCCGAAAAGAGAACTGCGGTATTGTGCGATGCCGTCTTCACTTTCCTCGTCGGAGGAGCGATCCTTCGTCTCCAGGCGAGAAGCAGGAAGGACGCTCCGGACAAGTATGCCTTTCTATTTCATACGGAGCAGGCTAGGAAATCTCATGACTGGCAAGAACGCATCGCCGTGGCTATCCGGGATTCCCTCATTTCAGAAGCCCATGAAGACACCCCACGCTTCAATGAACTGCTACACCGCTCATACTCGGATTTGAAGAGGTCCGTAAACCTTGAAGGAAGCCCTCTTCCCAGTCTGTCTGAAGTGAAAGCGGAGTTGGTAGCCGCACTCACTGGCGGCCAACTGATGATTACGAAGGTCAACTCGGAGGGCGACATCGAGCAGCTTCTGGATCAAGATGGCCAGCTCAAACTTCGGACGCCCTACAATCTCTTCATCGGGGGACAGATCCTTGATCGCGGCATCACGATCAACAACTTGATCGGCTTCTATTACGGCCGTAATCCGAAAAAGTTTCAGCAGGATACGGTTCTTCAGCACTCCCGCATGTACGGTACACGATCAATGAACCAGCTCGCCGTCACTCGGTTCTATGCGCCTCAAAATGTTTACCAAATTATGCGAAACATCCATGGGTTTGATGCGGCGCTTCGGGATGCTTTTGAAAGTGGCGCTCACGAACGCGGGGTGTACTTCATCCAAAAAGACCCGGCAAACCGAGTTGTCTCTTGCTCACCGAACAAGTATGAGCGCCGGAGCAAAAATAGGCCACAGAGCGCCGCGTGAGCGGGGCTTTGCGGCGGAGTAAAAGTAGACCACCGCCGGGAGTGGATTTCATGGACTGTTGCGGAAGCGGCGAGATTCATGGAACACCGGAGGGATGT
>DASRLB010000496.1:0-7070 GCA_035648695.1 Acidobacteriaceae bacterium
ATCCCTCCGCGGCGCCCGCCGCGAAGCACACGCCCGCACCGGCGAAGCTCCCGTCACCGTCGCCGCAGCCGACCCTCTCAACCTGGCTGGAATCCTCGTTCCCGGCGACCGCATCCCAGCCATCCCCGGCCGCGAGCTCCAGTTCCAAAACGGCGCAGTCGTTGAAGATAGCCCGGCCTCAAACGAAGCCCTCACCGTGACGCCCAAACCCAAACGTACGCGCTCCATCGCCGACATCCTGCGCAACGAGGCCGTCCCCACGCGGCCTGCGCCAGGCTCAACTTCCATGGAATTATTCTCGTGAGCGACGCAGCGCCCCAGCCCGCCCATCGGTCACCCGCCGAGCCAGAAGACAAAACCCCGGGTCCGGGCGAGTTCTACTTCGAAGGCCCTTACATGGTCTTTACCGAGGCCTACCACCTGCGCCGGGGCTACTGCTGCAACTCCGATTGCCGCCATTGCCCTTACCGCCAAAGCGAGTCGCTTTAGATTGTTGGACTTGCGTGGGACGACCGTGGATCGGACCGCTTCCGGCGGGGCAATACCGCTCATTTTTTCTTTGAGGTTAGTGGCGCAAATTGGCTTTTTTGCGCCAATCGATGTCTTTATGTGCCACTTCGTGGCTTTTTGCAGGAAATAGTCGACTTAGTGGTTTTTAATGACCATTTTGCATGAAAATGCGAGTTTCGAGCGATTCACACAAATGGCCGCCGTCCGCTATAAACCTGCGGAGGTGCGTTCAAGTGTCCTGGGTCGGTGGCCCTAGAGCAGATTTCCAGCTAGTGTGCAGTCGGCTATAGAGCGCGCCTTCAGCGCTTGAATTTTCAAAGGGTCGATCGACATGGGGCTTCGCCCCATGCTGGTATAGAGCGCGCCTTTGGCGCTGAAAGCCCCTGCATACCTATAGGGAAACTGCACTAATCAACGTGCATCTGGTCCGGGCTGATCCCTGTCCCCAGGCTCTGCGCCGGCTTGGCCGCGGCCACCGAGCGCATCCTCATTTGCTGCGCGTTCTTCAACATCAGAATGACACGCGGATCCTTGACATAGATCCGCAGCGCGGTATCTCGCGACATCTCGTATTTGGTGTCGTATCCGGCTTCGGTCGCTTTGGCGAGCCACAAGAGCGTGGCCGCATCATTTTTGTTCCGCGCGTACAGCTTCGCCATCTCAAAACATAGTTGCGAATAATTCTGTGTGCCGACGACCTGCGCCGTGATTCCGCCACTATCCCGCCGGTCGAACGCATGTGGGTCGAGCAGCAACGCCTGGGAGAATTGCTGGCGCGCGCTCTCCATGTCCTTGTTTTCGAAGTACGCCATGCCCATGTTGGTATGGTATGTCGCGGAAGTCTTGTCGATCTTCGCCGCGCGGCGATAGTCGCTGATGGCGCTCCTGTACCGCTGGTCGAGATACTCCGTCACCCCGAGATTGTTCCACCCGGAAGCGTCTTTCTTATGCGCCCGCACCGACTGTTGAAACAGCTCATGCGCCAGGGCGTTCTGCCGCAGCTCCAGCCGCACGATCCCCATCTTGTTCAGCAGTTCGCTGACCGGGCCGCCGCGAGCGATGGCGTAGCCGTAATAATCCAGCGAATCCTCGGGAAACCGCCGCGCGCGCAGCACATCGCCTGCCAGTTCCAGCTTGGCCGCGGTCGCCGTTTTGGGATCGGGGAGGTGGGGGGCGATCATGGCCCACTGCGGGTCCTGGTGGAAAGCGGCCCGCTCCTTTGCGGACACCGCCTCCGCCTGGGCGTTTGCCCGGGGCGTACCAGCCAATAGAGCACAGGTGATGAGGGAAGTGGCAATGGAAGCCAATACCAGGGAACGAGGACGCATAGCAACCTCCGAACGGTACCAAGAGGTATTAATCGTGCGCTCGGCATTGGCACACCGTCAAGGCTTATTTTGAGGGAGTTGCCCCGCTCAACGTCGTTGTGACCGGCGCCGGTGCAGCCGGGACGGGCGCCGGTACTGCCGCCGCCAGCACCTTCATCGCCATCCGGGGAAAGCTGAAACTTCC
This sequence comes from Acidobacteriaceae bacterium, assembly GCA_035648695.1. GTDB lineage: Bacteria > Acidobacteriota > Terriglobia > Terriglobales > Acidobacteriaceae > Granulicella. The sequence continues at coordinate 2,023 of DASRLB010000496.1, forward strand.
GCCCGCATCGTCGATCACGTTCACCTGGCAGATATACGTTCCCGGTTTCAACTGCGTCAGCGGCACGTCGAACTGGAACGAGACCGCGTCCCGGTCCGGAACGTTCAGGCTGTCGGCTTCGACCAGCGGCGTCTCGTACACCTTCGTCCCGTCGTTCAGGAACTCGATGCTGGTCAGTACCCGCACCGGCCCGCCCTTGCGCCGGGCTAAACCGGGAGAGGCGGCTGGCGCTGGACCCGGAGAAGCCGCGGGCGTTGGCGCCTCCTTCGACTTGGCCGGGTCGTATACCTCGTACATCATGTAGAGGTGCTGGTCCTGGCGGAAGACATGCGCCACGTTCGGCACCCACTCCAACCCATCGAGGTCCAACGGGTTGATGTCGTCACGGTGTTTTTTCGACGTGTCCGCGATTCGCTGGCTGGCCAGAACCACGGAGCTCACCTTGATCGGGGCTTTCTTCAGATCCGGAACGTTCAGGTCGGTCTCGAAACTCCCCATCGCTCCCGTCTGATTTTCGCGCACGACAAACTTCAGGTGATAGCGCCCCGGCGCCAGCGTAAATCCGGTGGAATATTGAATGTTGCGCCGCTTGACCTGCTGCGATTCGTCCACGGCCAGCTTGACCGTATCGCGCACGTTGCCCACGGCAATGTTGCCGAGTTTCGGTCCGTTGGCCCCGCCTTCTCCGGGCGCATCGCCGAGCACCTTCTTGACTTCGCCGAGTATGTCGAGGCTCGCCTTGTCGCGGTCGCCACCCTTCACAAACGGGATTTGCGACCCCGGAACGACCAGGCTGATCGGCACATAATACCGGTCGTCCGACAGCCGGAAGTACAGCGCCTGCAGATAAACCGCAACGTCAGTCGCCGGAAGGTCGCTGCGCATTTCCTCGGTCAGAGCGAGTTCGCGGTCTTCGTTCTTCTGGTGCTGGAAGTCGGCGGGCGCATAGTATCCGGGCCGGAACTCCAGCTTCACATCGTTGCGCGCCATCTTTACCGTCAGGTGGCGGAACGTGCCATCGTGCGCCGTGTTGGTCGAGTGGAAGCCGAGAATGTAGTACGCCTCGGTGTCGTGCTGCACCTGCTGGAATGCCGGTGCAAAATCGTTGGAGTCGAAGAAGGCCTTGCCGCCGGTGTCCGCGCTCAGCGTCCCCAGCGTCTCCTGCGAAGAGAAGTTCGCAGTCAGTTGCGCCGTCGCCGCCGCTCCGCTGTAAGCCGAGTTGCCGCGAATGCTTCCCTTGCTCGCATCGCCGACCGGCGGCAGCGCCTGCAACCCGCGCGTATCCACGCTGTAGATCGCCATGTTCGCGTGCGCCGCTTCGTTGGTCGCGGACCGCAGACTCGCCTGGTTCTCGATGCCGTTCCGCGTCAGGCCGCCGGAAAAGAACAGCATCGACTTCTTCTCATCGACCTTTTCCAGGCTCTTCGCAATGGTGCGGATCGCCAGCAACTCGCGGTCGGTGTTCAGGCTGTTGAACTCGCTGTCGTCGGCCGCAAACGCGGTCGTGTCGTCGCTGGTCGCGTCGGTCGAGCCGTTGCCACCCGCCGCAAACCCCGAGCCGTCCGTCCCGTTATATTTCGCCAGCCCCTTCAACAGCAGCGTCTTGTCCGACGTAAAATCCTGGTCCATGGTGAGGCCCGTATTCAGGCTCACCAACGCGACCAGGTCGGCCGGTTGCATCTGCTTGTTCACATAATCCTGCGCTGCCTGCACCGCGCGATCAGTGTCTTCATCCTGCATCGATGTGATGTCGAAGAACATCACGATCAACCGATGGTCGCGCAACTGCTGCGCATCGGCCGCGAGGTTGCGGTCCAGCAGGTCGGCGATGGACGCCTTGCCCGCAACCGTATTTTTCTCCGCCAGCACGGCGGCTTCGTCTACATTCTGATAGTCGAAGCTCGCGATCTTCTGCAGCTTGTTGTTCTCGTAAATCTGAAAATCGGAGGCCTTCAGCCCCTTCACCACTTCGCCGGTCTTCTTATCGCGCACCACGACGTTGGTCAGCACGATATCGGTGTGGACCCGCATCGTAAACGTCCCCGGCGCACCCTGTTGCGGCTGCGGGCCGTTCTGTTGCGGCGCCGTCTGCACCGCAGGCGCCTGCGCCGGCGCACCTGCCTGCTGCGCCGGCAACCCCATCCCCATCGCCCCGACCATCACTGCCGCCACAAATTGCCGCATATCGTTATCCAATCTGGTTGCGGGTTGTCGGTTCTCGGTTCTCGGTTCTGCAACTGAATTCACCGACAACCGAGAACCTAGAACCTGTATCTAGCCTGCACCTGCAGCGCCCGCATGGCCGCCGCGCTGGTCACCTCGCCAAAGTTCGCCGAGTTCTCCGTCGTATCGATCCCGCTGTACTGCACGGTGTTGAAGACATTCGTTGCCGTCACGCGCGCCTCAAACGATCGCGTGTCGCCCAACTGCACGGTGCGCGACAGAGAGGCGTTCGTCGACACGGTCCCCGGCCCTTCGATCGATCCCGGCGAAGCGGTCCCATACTGCCCGGCGGCCGGCGCTGTAAACGCCGCGATATTGAAAAATTGCTTGACCGTGCCCGGTCCTTTGAGCGGCTGTCCTATCACCCGGTCGGGTCGCGGCGTAAACGTATCGCCCGAAGCCGCCGATGTCTGGTTCCCCGAGTAGTGCGGCGTGTAGTACCGCCCGCTGCCAAACGTGAAGTCCCCGCTCAGCGAGAACCCATCGAGCACATGCGACCACAGGCCGCCCTTGTTCAGGTAAGCGCGGTTGGGGCCGAACGGAAGCTCCGTGACCCATGTCCCCGTCAGCTTATGGCGCTGGTCGAAGCTCGCATTGCCTTCTTCGAGGTCCAAACGGTAGAAATTCTGCACCGGCGTTCCGGACGCTCCGCCCACGCCGGAAGCATTGGTGATCGTGTGCGAATAGGTGTAGATCGCACCCAGCGCGATGCCCTTCACCTGGCGCTTCTGCGCGCTGACCACCAGAGCGTTCGACCGCGACCCCGCGGCGGACTCCTCATAATCGAATGCCGCGATTCCCGGCGTCGCCACGCCCGAAGGCGTGGCGTTCGGCGACCCCACTACGTCCAGGTTGCTGCCCCTGGAGCCGGTGTAGCCGACGTTCAGCACGATGTTCAGCGGCACGGTCTTCTGGATATTGAGGTTGTAAATCTGCACCATCCCCAGCCGGTAATTGGGGTCAACGGCGAAGTTGTTGCCGATGGTCAGCCCCGTCGAGCACCCGAAGCCTCCGGTCGCAGCCGTCGGTGTCAGCGTCAGGTTCGCTGTCGTCGCCGGCCGTACCACGGTTTGCCCTGCGAGGTTGGTGTAGGTGTACTGGGTCTGGGTGGTTGTGCAGCCCGTTGGCGCAGGCGCCGCCGCCGGCAGCGTGGCCAGCGTGTAGGTGGGAAAATTGTTCGTCTGCGTATTCGCAAACGGCGACTGGTGCGAGAGCGACCGCGCAAAATTCGCAAACTGCCCGGTGTTGTAGTTGATTCCGTACCCGCCGCGCACCACCATGCTTTTGGTCAGTTTGGGCGCGACCTTCGGGCTCCACGCGAAGCCGAAGCGCGGCGCAAACATCGTCCGGTCCGGCTTTACGAGGCTGCTGGGCAGGCCCGGGGCCCCCGGAAGCACGGGCTGGATGGACGCCGCGCTGAACGCCGCATCGTGCGTCAGGTTCACCAGGCGATTATTTTTTTCCGTGTAGGGCGCGAAATACTCGTAGCGCACGCTGTAGTTCAGCGTCACGTTGGCGAGCACCCGCCAATCGTCCTGCGCATAGGCGTCGTATACGTTTTCGCGCAGATAGATCTTGTGCAGGCCGGCCTGCAGCGAAGTGCTCTGCGGCAGTCCCAGCAGGAAGTCCGCGAAGGCATCGCCGCTTGCGCCAACCTGTCCCGCCGCGCTCTTCACCTGGTCCGCCGGGCTCGCCGTCGCATACCCTGTAAACGTGAACGACCCCAGCGGATCGTTTCCGCCGATCGAGTCCGCATGCACCCGCCGAACATCCAGCCCGAAACGATAATTGTGCCGGGCATGACGCCAGCTCACAGAGTCTGAAAAGCTGATCGTCTGGTTGACGGTCTGGCTGGGCGTCGTATTCGAAATCCCCGCAAAGTTGCTGATCCCCACCGACGCCAGGCCGTTATAGAAGCGCGGATCGGCAAAGCCCCCCGTCTGGTTCGGAACGTTCAGCCCCACCGTCGCCGAGGGGTTGTTCGCCGTATCCGTAAAGTAGTTCCGGGTCTCCGCATTGGAGCGGTTCCAGTTCACGCTGGAATTGTTCGACAGGCGGCCATAGCCGATCGTGTACCCCACGTTCAACCCATGGCCATCGCTCTCGGTCGCTCCACCCAGCGGCAGAAAAATATTGCGCTGGTCGCTCGCCGCGTGCGAGTAGTTGTACCCGATGTTGATGTTCTGCCGCAGTGTCGGCTTGGCATTCGCATTCCCTCCGCCACCGCGCCGCCCGCCGCCGCCGAAGCCGCCAAAGGGCCCGCCGCCCGGCGCTCCCCCCAACTGCCGCATATAGCGCGAGTTGATCGCCACATTGTTCGATCCAGCATTGGAAATCGTCTGGTAGTTATAGCCCTGCGCGTTCAGCGGAATATTTGGGGCAGGGTAGTAGTTCAGCAACGCCAGCGCCTGCGCGGAGATCGGCACGGTCGCATTCGCCAGGTTGTTTCCCGTAATCGGAGCGCCGGTCGCCGGATCGTAGAGTTGTACCCTGGACGCAGCCGCGCCCGCCCCGATCGTCGATTGCGAAAAGTCTCCCGTGCGCTCCAGCGCCGTCGGCACCCGGGCCGGGTTGGGAAGGAACGCATTCAGGTTCTTCTGCCCGGTCAGGTTCACAAACACGAACTGCTTGGTGTTCGGCTGGGTCAGCCCGGGAATGTACGGCGACACGGCAATGCTGGCCCCAAACCGGTTCGAGTACGCCGAAGGGTTCGTCTGCGGCTGTAGCGATGGCGACCACGGCGCCGAGTTCAGCGCCGAATTCCCGCCCTGGAAAAATATATTCCCGTGCGGCTGGGCGGGATTGAAGTTGCGAAAATTCCCTCC